>JALYPW010000062.1 GCA_030856145.1 Chloroflexota bacterium
GGTCGGCAGGACCGCCATGTCGGGCAGGTACTCGCCGAGGCGTTTGTCGACGGGCGCGGCCGGCGAACGCGGGGCCACACCCGACGGGGCGACGAGGTCGAGGACGGGCAGAGTCCGGATCGAGGGGTTCGTGTCACGCACAGCCCGGCCATGGTACGTCGTCGTCGGTCGATCCCCGGTATTCTCTCCGACCATGGACCTCGTCGCCCTGCTCTCCGACCCCGCCACGTGGATCTCGCTGGCCACGCTGGCCGTGCTCGAGATCGTGCTCGGCATCGACAACGTCATCTTCATTTCGATCCTCGTCCAGCGCTTGCCTGCCGAGCGCCGCGATCAGGCGCGCTTGATCGGTCTCGGGCTGGCGGCCGGAATGCGAATCCTGCTGCTCCTCACGATCTCCTGGATCATCGGCCTGACCCAGCCGCTGGTCACGCTGTTCGGGCGCGACTTCTCGTGGCGTGACGCGATCCTGATCCTCGGCGGCCTGTTCCTGCTCTACAAGGCAACCACCGAGATCCACGAGTCCCTCGAGGGATCGGAGGGCCACGCCAACCAGCCCGACGCCAAGCAGGCGTCCTTCAACGGCGTCATCGTCCAGATCGTCCTGCTCGACATCGTGTTCTCGATCGATTCGGTGCTGACCGCGGTCGGGCTCGTCGACGAGATCGCGATCATGGTCGCGGCCGTGCTCATCTCGGTCGGGGTGATGGTGTTTGCGTCGGGTCCGCTGTCGAAGTTCGTCCATCAGCATCCGTCGGTGAAGATGCTCGCCCTGTCGTTCCTGCTCCTGATCGGGGTGACGCTGATCGCGGACGGCTTCGGGCTCCACATCGACAAGGCGTTCATCTACTCGGCGATGGGCTTCAGCGTCTTCGTGGAAGCCCTCAACCTGCGCCGAAAGAGTCGCAACCCGGTGGAGCTCCGACCGGCCTACCCCGCGGAGGAGCCGCCCACCCCGGGCTGAGGCTCGTCGGCTCGTTCGTCCTCGACGGCTGCACGGCGCGGACGACGCGCGGCGATTGCAGCCCGGACCCGCTCGCCGACGACATCCGGGACATGCAGCCCGGCGTGGGCCTCGGCGTAGGTCGAGGTGTCGCCGTGGTAGTCCGATCCGCCGGTCGCGATGAGGCCGAGCCGGCGCGCCACGGACCCGACGAGCTCGACGGTGGCGCGGTCGAACGAGATGTAGTGAACCTCGAGCCCGGATAGCCCGATGTCCTTCAGCTCGCGGAGGAGCGGGATCTGGCTCGGCGCCTCGGAGAAGTGGGCCAGGACCGGCACGCCGCCGGCATCGCGGATGGCCTCGATCGCGTCGCGCGGGCCCATGCCCACGCGAGCCACGTAGCCCGGCCCGCCCCAGCCGATCAGTCGCCGGAATGCGTCCTCGACGCTGGTCGCGTGGCCGGCGGCGATCAGCGCCCGCCCGATCGTCGGCCGGCCGAGGGCGTCGTCACGGGTCAGGTCGATGTGGGTCAGGTGCTCCTCGATCGGCATGCCCGCCTCGCGCAGGACGGCGACGGTCCGCTCGAACCGGATCCGGCGGGCGGAGCGCTGCTTCGCGAGCGCAGCCTCGAACGCCTCGTCGTCTGGATCCATCCCGAAGCCCAGGATGTGGAGCTCGCCATCGGTCACCACGATGCCCCTGGCGAGGGCGTTGATCTCGACCCCGGGGATCAGTTCGATCGGGGCCGGCAGCACCCGGCCGTGGACGAGCTCGCGGTAGGCGGCGAGCGTGTCGTGATCGGTGATCGCGAGAGTCCGGATGCCGGCCTCGGCCGCGGCCCGGACGAGCTCCACCGGCTGGAGGACCCCGTCGGAGCGGAGGGTGTGGCTGTGGAGATCGACCGTCGAGACGCCGCTCTCGGCGGTCGGCGGCGGTCGGTCTCCGTGCCGACCTCGGGCTGCTGGCATCGCCGCGTCAGACCTCGACGAGGCGCTGGATCCGCTCGATGGCGAGGGCCCGGCCCGTCGCCCGATCGACGTCGATCTGGCAGGCATTGAACACGACCGGCCCCTCCCCGACCGCGAACCGCGTCGGCAGGGCATTGATGAAGCGCGGCAGGACCGTCGCCGGGTCGAAGCCGATCACGCTCCAGACCGGGCCGGTCATCCCGAGGTCCGTCTGGTAGGCCGTGCCGCCGGGCAGGATCCGCTCATCGCCGGTCACGACGTGGGTATGGGTCCCCACGACGACGCTGACCCGCCCGTCGAGGTGCAGCCCGAGGGCGTTCTTCTCGGACGTGAGCTCGCAATGGAAGTCGACGATCCGGACCGGTGGCAACGGCTCGGACGAATCGTCGAGCAGGGCGTCGGCGTCGGTGAACGGGTTCTCGATCTGCTGCATGTACGTCCGACCCTGGAGGTTGATCACCGCGACCTCCGTGCCATCCGACGCGTGATGGACGGCCCAGCCGCGACCCGGCACGCCGCGCGTCCCGTAGTTGTGGGGGCGCAGGACGCGATCGTTGGCGTCGAGGTACGGATAGATCTCGCGCTTGTCCCAGATGTGGTTGCCGCTCGTGATCACGTCCACGCCCGAGGCGAACATCGCATCGGCGGTGGATGGGGTCAGGCCCATCCCGCCGGCCACGTTCTCGCCGTTGGCGGTCACGAAGTCGATGCCGCGCTCGTCGCGGAGCTCGGGCAGGACCTGCTCGACCGCGACCCGGCCGGGCTTGCCGATCAGGTCGCCGATCATCAGGATCCGGACGGCGCCGGGCGGCCGCGGGGCGTTGCCGTTGGCGGGGTTGCCGAGCCGGGTCAGTCCGATGGCGGGGTGCGGTGGCGTCGGCGTCGTTTCGGTCACCGCCGGACGATACCGGACGGTCGCTACTTGGCGTACTCGACGGCGCGCGTCTCGCGGATGACCGTGACCTTGATCTGGCCCGGGTAGGTCAGCTGCTCCTCGATCTTCCGGACGATGTCGCGAGCGAGGCGGGTCGAGGCGAGGTCGTCGATCTCGTCGGGCCGCACGAGGATCCGGACCTCGCGTCCGGCCTGGACGGCGAACGAGCGCTCGACGCCCTGGAAGCTGTCGGCGATGGCCTGGAGGTCCTCGAGGCGCTTGATGTAGGCGTCGCCGGTTTCGCCCCGGGCACCGGGCCGCGAGGCGCTGATCGCGTCGGCGATCTGGACGATCGGCGACTCGATGAAGAGGTACTCGACCTCCTGGTGGTGGGCGGCGATCCCGTTCACGATCCTCGGATGGAGATTGTTGCGAAGCGCGATCTGGGCGCCGATCGCGGCGTGCGGGCCCTCGATCTCGTGATCGACGGCCTTGCCGATGTCGTGGAGCAGGCCCCCGGTCTTGGCGATCTGGATGTCGGCCCCGACCTCGGCCGCGATCACCGCCGCCAGGCGGCCCGTCTCGACCGAGTGGTTCAGCACGCTCTGACCGTAGCTCGTCCGGTACTTCAACCGGCCCAGGAGCTTGATGATCTCGGGCGGCAGGCCCGGCACGCCGGACTCGTACGCGGCGGTCTCGCCGGCCTGCTTGATGATCAGGTCGACCTCGGCGCGGGCCTTGGCGACCACTTCCTCGATCCGTCCGGGATGGATCCGGCCGTCCCCGATGAGCTTCATCAGGGCGACCCGGGCAACCTCGCGGCGGACCGGGTCGAACCCGGACAGGACCACGGATTCCGGCGTGTCGTCGATAATCAGGTCAACCCCGGTTGCCTGCTCGAGCGCCCGGATGTTGCGCCCCTCGCGGCCGATGATTCGGCCCTTCATCTCGTCGTTGGGGAGGTGGACGACGGTCACCGTGTGCTCCGCGGTGTGGTCGGCAGCGACCCGCTGGATCGCGGTGACGATGACGTCGCGGGCCTTCTCGTCGGCTTCCTCACGAGCCCGACGATCGATCGAACGGGCGAGTTTCACCGCATCGTGCTCGGCCTCCTCGCGGACGGCCTCGAGGAGGATCCCCTTGGCGTCGTCGGCCGACATGCCGCTGACTCGCTCGAGGGCGACGACCTGCTCCTGGTGGGCGCGGGCGAGCTCCTCGCGAGTCTTGTCCAGGTCGCGCTCGCGGTCGAGGAGCTTGCGGTCGCGCTGCTCGAGGAGATCGGTCCGCTGGTCGAGCTGCTCGTCACGCTGGAGGAGGCGGCGCTCGAGGGTCGAGAGCTCGTTGCGCTTGGCCCGCGCCTCGTCCTCGGCTTCGCGCTGCATCCGGAGCTTCTCGTCCTTGGCCTCGAGGATGAGCTCCTTCTGGCGGTTGCGCGCCTCGGCCTCGATCCGGCGGGCCTCCGACTGGGCCGCCTTCATCGAGTTCGAGGCGAACATGCCACGGGCGATCATGCCCAGCACAAGTCCGCCGACGGCAGCGACGAGCGCCACCGCGACGACGACCGGTGTCTCCATCTGTACCTCCCCATCCGGCGCCACGCCCCGCGCGGCCCGGAGGATGATGTGCGCTCATCCGGTGTTGTCACGTCGGGAACGGCGACATCGACCGATGGGCCGGTCGGTGGACGGTGACGAAGCCGGGTGCCTGGACGGCGCCGCTCGGAGTGGCGCTGGTTGGAAATCTGGACCTAGCCTACTACGACCGCGCCGGTCCGGCCGACGCGGGTTTCGTTCAGGTGACGAATGGTGAACCTTTGATGCCTATTCGTCGCCGGAGTCGGCCATCTCGTCGATCGGGGCGTCCAGGCTGGCCGTGAAGGTGGCGCTCGCGGCTCGACACGTCTCCGGATCGAACCCGTTGCGGGCGAGGAGGGCGTACGCGCGCTGGCGGCGCTGGCGTGGATCGGCGACCCGGGCGAGAGCCCGCTCATTGCGGGCCAGGAGGCGCTCGGCGGCCGCGATGTCGGGCCCGCGTCCTTCGTCCGGATCCGCCGCGGCGCGACGCTCGTCGAGGAGGTCGTTGACGATGGTGCGATCGACGCCCTTCAGCGACAGCTCGCGGCGCAGCGCGATCTCGCCCCGCGGCCGCGCTCGATCTCGCGACTCGACCCATGCCCGGCCGAACGCCTCGTCGTCGAGCATCCCGAGCTCCCCGAGCCGCACGATCGCGCCCTCGACGAGCTGGGCGTCGTAGCCCGCCCGGCCCAAGCGCCGGCGGACCTCCGCCACCGATCGCGATCGAGCCTCGAGGAACCGGGCAGCCGCCTCGAGGACCACCGCCGGATCATCGATCGCAGCTCGCCGTTCCCGGCGTTCCGCGAAGCTCTCACGCGGCCTCGATGAGCGGCCCGGCATCTCGCTATTCCGCCTCGGAGATGCCCTCGACCGGGAGGTCGACTTCCTTGATCTTGCCGCGAATCTTCGCGTCGATGATGGCGGCGATGTCGGGGTTCGCCCGCAGGAAGTCCTTCGACGCCTCGCGACCCTGGCCGAGGCGCGTCTCCTCGAAGTTGAACCAGGCGCCGGTCTTGCTGACGACGCTCATCGCGACACCGACATCGAGCAGGCCGCCTTCCTTGGACACGCCCTCGCCGTACATCACGTCGAACTCGGCGACCCGGAACGGCGGAGCGACCTTGTTCTTCACGACCTTGATCCGGACCCGGTTGCCGACCGACTCGGTGCCGGTCTTGATCGTCTCGATCCGGCGGATGTCGAGCCGGACCGACGCGTAGAACTTCAGGGCACGGCCGCCCGGCGTCGTCTCGGGGTTGCCGAACATCACCCCGATCTTCTCGCGGAGCTGGTTGGTGAAGATCAGCGAGGTGTTCGAGCGCGACACGGCGCCCGTCAGCTTGCGCAGGGCCTGGCTCATCAGGCGGGCCTGGATGCCGACGAAGCTGTCGCCCATCTCGCCTTCGATCTCCGCCCGCGGGACGAGCGCGGCGACCGAGTCGAGGACGACGCAGTCGATGCCGCCCGAGCGGATCAGGGTCTCGGTGATCTCGAGGGCCTGCTCGCCGGTGTCCGGCTGGCTGACCAGGAGCTCGTCGACGTTGACACCACAGGCCCGGGCATAGGCCGGGTCGAGGGCATGCTCGACGTCGATGAATGCGGCCACGCCGCCGCGGCGCTGGGCTTCAGCGATGACGTGCTGGCAGATCGTGGTCTTGCCCGATGACTCCGGGCCGAAGATCTCGGTGATCCGGCCGCGCGGGATGCCGCCGACGCCGAGTGCGAGGTCGAGCGCGATCGAACCGGTCGGGATCACGTCGATCGCCTGGATCGAGTTGGACCCGAGCTTCATGATCGAGCCAGTCCCGAACTGCTTCTCGATCGTCGCGATCGCCGCCGTCACGGCCTTGCCGCGCTCCGCCTGGGCCTTGTCCTGCGCCTTGTCGCTGCCGTTCCGCTCGTCCGCGGCCCGCTCGCCGATCATCGCCATGGGTTCGTCACGCTCCTGTCCTGTGGTCCTGGACCGACAGGTCGCGCTCCCGGGCGAGACCTCGGGTGGTCAACCCTCGTCGGTGTCTTCCTCTTCGCGGACCGGCTTTTCCTTGCGCGGCTTCCGGATCAGCTCCGCCTGTGCCGGCGGGGCCTCGGACAGCGACGTCAGCTTGGACAAGCCGGACTTGTCCTTCGGCTTCTTCTTCTGTTCCTTCTTGGGTCGATCTCGAGAAGCCATCGATGTGCCTCCGGCTTGGATTGCAGGCTAGCGACTGACCATTCACGCGGACTGCACCGCGACTTCACTGGCGCTCAACCGACCGGCGCGCGCGGCCAGATTCGGCAGTTCGGCAGGGAAGGTTCCGGACCTGATCGCGGTCCGGATCCTGAGCATGAAGTCTAGGGTGAAGGTCAGGTTGTGACAAGTCGCCAGGCGGTACGCAAGGAGCTCCTTCGCCCGGAAGAGATGGGCCAGATAGGCCCTCGAGAACGTCCGGCAGAGGAGGCACGGGCAGTCCGCCTGGACGGGCTCCGGATCGTCGAGGAACCGGGCGTTCTGGAGGTTCAACCGACCGCCCGGAACCCACAACTGGCCGTTCCGGGCGACCCGCGCCGGCAGGACCGAATCGAACAGGTCCACGCCGCGATGGACGGCGTCGAGCAGGTCCGCCGGCGAGCCCAGGCCCATCAGGTAGCGCGGTCGCGGGTCGTCGTCGAGGATCGGGACGGCCACGTCGAGGGCCGCATTGCGTTGTTCCGGGGTCTCGTCGCCCGCCAGGCCGCCCAGGCAGATCCCGTCGAATGGCAGGGAGGCGATGAAGCGCGTGCTCTCGGCCCGGAGGTCCGGCTCGAGGCCGCCCTGGACGATCCCGAACAGCGCCTGGTCAGCTTTCGTGTGGGCGGCCAGCGAGCGTTCGGCCCAGCGGTGGGTCCGAGCGGTCGCATCGGCGACGACGGCCCACGCCGAGCTCGGGAAGACGGGCTGGTCGAAGGCCACCGCGACGTCCGAGCCGAGCGCCTGCTGGACCGCGATCGCCAGCTCGGGCGTGAACCGATGGGTCGAGCCGTCGAGGTGGCTGCGGAACGTCACGCCGTCCTCGTCGACGACGCGCAGGTCGCCGAGCGACACGACCTGGAAGCCGCCGGAGTCGGTCAGGATCGGGCCGTCCCAGGCCATGAACCTGTGGAGGCCGCCGAGCCGCTCGATCCGCTCGTGGCCCGGTCGCAGGTAGAGGTGGTACGTGTTGGCGAGGATGATCGACGCGCCGACCTCGCGGACGTCGTCGGGGTGGAGGGCCTTGACCGTCGCGTTCGTGCCGACGGGCATGAACTGCGGGGTCTCGATGACGCCGTGGGGCAGCTCGAGGCGGCCGACCCGGGCGCGAGTCGCGCCATCCGCGGGCGGCGCAACCTCGATCGAGAACGTCGCCGCGCCGGTCACGTGGCGGGCTCGGTCGTGTCGGCAGCGGCCGGTTCAGTGGCCGCGTCCGGATCCGGGGGCAGGTCCCACAAGCCGACCAACTCCGGCTCGGCCCGGCGCGGCGGCGGGATCTCGTAGCCGAGTCGGGCCAGGTGGACGCGCGCCGCCTCGGTTGCGATCCGGCCCTGCGGCGTCCGATCGAGGAACCCGAGCCGGAGCAGGAACGGCTCGTACACGTCCTCGATCGTCTCGACCTCCTCGGCCAGCACGGCGGCGAGCGCCTGGACGCCGACCGGGCCCGACCCGAACTTCTGGATGATCGAGGCCAGGAGCTTGCGGTCCGTGCCGTCGAGGCCCTCGTCGTCGATCTCCATCTGGCGCATCGCCGCTGTCGCGGTCGCCTCGTCGACCCGACCGTCGCCGTGGACCTGGGCGTGGTCGCGGGTCCGCTTCAGGAGCCGGTTCACGATCCGCGGCGTCCCTCGGCCGCGCCGGGCGATCGCGCGGGCGGCGGCGTCATCGATCGCGACGTCGAGGATCCGGGCCGACCGATCGACGATCGCGGCCAGATCGTCCTCCTCGTAGAAGTCGAGCCGGTAGGTCGCCCCGAAGCGGTCGCGCAGCGGACCGGAGATCCTGCCCGCCCGAGTGGTCGCGCCGACGACCGTGAACGG
>JALYPW010000092.1 GCA_030856145.1 Chloroflexota bacterium
TCGATGGGACGTGGCCGGTGGGCGCAGCTCCGTTCGGGCCAGACGAACGGGTCACGCTTGAACAGGCGCTCCGGGCAGCGTGCGTTGCGCCCGCGGTCACGGCCGCCGAGACCGATCGAGGGCGGCTCGTGCCCGGCCAGCGGGCGGATCTCGTCGTCCTCCAGGCCAGCGACCTGTCGCACCCGATCGAGCCCGGCGGCGCGCTCGCGACGGCCCGGCCGCGCCTCGTGATGATCGACGGCGTCGTGGCCTACGAGCGGTGATCCGGCGGGCGGTCGTCGGGGTCGCGCTCGCCGCCCTCGCCGCCGGCGGCCTCGCTGGATGCGCCACCAGCTGTCCCGCCGCGCTCCAGCCGGGCGTCCTGGTAGCCGACGGGCCTGCAAGCCTCGGCCTTCGGGACACGTCGAACCAGGACTGGCACGTGCGCTGGCCGTTCGGCGTCAGCGTCCGGCTCGACGGCGAGCGGCTCGTGCTCACCGACCTGTTCGGGACGGTTATCGCCCACGAGGGCGACGCGGTTTCCCTGCCCGGCGGCACGGCCGACGACGAGATCTGGGGCGTGTGCGGCGACATCCAGATCGACGGACGGCAGGCCGAGCCCTGACCCTGGTCAGCGCGGGGCAAGCTCCTTCGCCGCCTCGGCGAAGAGCCCGCCGAGGATCCGCGACGTGGACGGGAAGGCGTGGATCGTGTCGGCCAGGACCTCGACCGGGACGCGCGCCCTGATCGCCAGGACGCACTCGTGGATCGCGGCCGACGCGTCGGGACAGGCCATGGCCGCGCCGACCATCTCGCGCGTGGCCCGATCGAACGTGACCGTGACGTGGCCGAGCTCCGCCTCGACGGCAAAGCCCTTCGACGAGGTCGCGAACTCCGCGGTGTATTCGACCGCGTCGATCCCGGCCGCCTTCGCCTGGTCGAGTGTCAGCCCGACCGATGCCGCCTCGGGATCGGTGTAGGTCGCCCGGGGCAGGGCCCGGTAGTCGGGCCGGACGTCGAGGCCGAGGGCCATCCGGACGGCGATCTCGCCCTGATAGTGGCCCTGGTGGGTGTGGAGCTCGGGTCCGGCCGGGTCGCCAATCACCCACAGTCCGTCAGCCACGCGCAGCCGGCCGTCGCGCGGAAGTGCCGTCCGCTCGCTCGTGTCGAGGCCGTAGTGCTCGAGGCCCAGGTCGTCGAGCGGGTACGAGCGGCCGACGGCAAGCAGGATGGCATCGCCCTCCACGGTCGTCCCGTCGTCGAGGTCGATCACGTCGGCCCCGTCGGTCCCGGCGCCGGCTCGGGCACCGGTGGCCCGGACGCCGAGGCGGACGTCAACGCCATCACGCCGGAGCAGGGCGGCCATGACCTCGGAGTTCCGGGGATGCTCGGTCGGCATCAGGCGATCGCCGGACTGGATGATCGTGACAGCGACGCCGAACCGAACGTAGACCTGGCCGAGTTCGCAGCCCGTCGGCCCCCCGCCGAGGACGATCAGGCGCTTCGGCAGCTCGCGGGCGAGCGTCGCCTCGCGGTTCGTCCACGTCCGGACGCCGTCGAGGCCGGGCAGGGGAGGGGCCTTCGAGGTCGAGCCGACCGCGATCACGACGTTCCGGGCCGCGATCTCGTGGGTCGCGCCGTCGTGGGCGATCGAGACCAGGCCCCTGCCGACGATGCGGGCAATGCCCCGGAAGCAGACCGCGCCGACGTCCTCGAGGCGCTTCACGTGCGACGCGTCGTCGGGCTCGTCGGCATCGGCCGCGCGATTGACCATGTAGTCGCGGGCCGCGGACGCTCGCTGCCACGAGTAGGTCGCCGGGTTGGCAGCGTGCTCGGCAGCGCCGTGGAGGAGCGACTTCGACGGCATGCAGCCGATGAACGGGCAACTCCCGCCGAACCACAACCGATCGACGATCGCGACCGACGCTCCGCGGCTGCGAGCCTCGTTGGCGGCGGCCTCGCCGGCCGGACCGGCGCCGATGATGACGAAGTCGAACGTTTCCATATGGGTCAGTGTCCTTCGTTCCGTATGACGCTGCGTTGACGGACCGCCTCGAACAGGACGACCGCGGCGGCGATCGACACGTTCAGGCTGTCGGCAATTCCGTGCATCCGGATCGAGATCGGCTCGACCGAGGGCTGTCGCCAGGCGTCCGACAGCCCTGCAGCCTCGCTGCCGAGGATGATCGCAAGCGGCCCCCGGAGGTCGATCTCGGTATGCGTCGCAGGCGCGTCGACGATCGCGGCGACCATCCGGATCCTGCGCTCCGCAAGCCACGCCAGGACCTCCGACGAGCCGCCGGCCACGACCCGCTGGGTGAAGATCGTCCCGATCGAGGCCCGGATCGCATTGGGGTTGAAGAGATCCGTCCGCGGATCCGCTGCGATCACGGCGTCCGCGCCCGCGGCGTCGGCGGTTCGCAGGACGGCGCCCAGGTTGCCCGGCTTCTCGACCCCTTCGACGACGACGATCAGCGGGTCGTCCGGAAGGACCAGGTCCGCCAACATGAGGCTCGGCGACTCCACGATCGCGACCACACCGTCCGACCGGTCGCCGTACGCGACCTTTGCGAGGACCGCAGGGCTGACCTCGATCGTCGCCGGCCAGTCGTGAAGTCGGGCGTCCACCGACAGCGCGTCCTCGGTTCGGAGCAGGTCCGGGGCGATGAACGCCGTCTGGACCCGGACCCCGGCATCCAGGGCGCGCAGGATCTCCCGGGCGCCGTCGATGATCGTCAGGCCGGTGTCCTCGCGCTCGCGCCGGTCGCGCAGCCGGACGGCCGCCTTGACCCGCGGGTTCGTCAGGGACGTGATCGCCGGCTCGCCACTCACTCCCGGGTCAGCCGGGCCGCGACGCCCAGCGGCAGGGTGGCCCCGCTCGTCGCCTTGAGCTCCATCCATTCGGTCCGAACGGCGCTCCCGGGGCCCGGATCGAAGGCCTCGACGAGGGCATCGCCGAGGTCGTCGGCCGCCAGGCCGGTCGTATGTGCCGTCAGGAGCACGAACGCATCTTCGGCCGCGACGGCCGCGCACGCCTCGAGCAGGTCGGGCAGGGCATCGGCGAGCTCCCAGCGCGTCCCCTTCGGGCCGTGGCCGAAGCTCGGCGGATCGAGGACGAACCCATCGTAGCGCCGACCCCGGCGCGCTTCGCGCTGGGTGAACGCGAGGGCGTCGTCGATGATCCAGCGGATGGGGGCCGCGGCCAGGCTGGACAGTTCGGCGTTGCGCCGGGCCCAGGCGACGGCGGGCTTCGAGCCGTCGACATGCGTCACCCGGGCCCCGGCGGCGGCGAGGGCCAAGGTCGTCGCCCCGGTGTGGGCGAACAGGTGGAGGACGCTCGGCTCCTCCCGGCCGGCAAGCGACGTCCGGAGCCACGGCCACCACGAGACCTGTTCCGGAAAGAACCCGATCTGGCCCGTCCCGGTCGGTCGCAGCTCGAGCGTCACGGTGTCGACAGCGATCGTCCACGGCATCGCGTCGCCACCGGTCCAGCCCTCCTCGCGCGAGAACTGCAGCGTCGCGGTGGCCCAGTCGACCGGCTCGAGGCGCGGCGGCCACGGCGCGCCCGGCGCGGGCCGATCGAGCACGCGATCGCCGAACCGCTCCAGCCGGCGCTCGTCGCCGACATCGAGCAGGGCGTAGGCATCGGTCGGGCGGGCATTCTCGTTCACAGCCGCATCATCGCCGGTGGGCAGTGTTCGGCGCGAGTGCCGCGAACACGGTTGTCCGCGATGCGACGTCTCTGCCCACGCCAACCGACGGGTCGGCCACCGGCCGTTCATTGTCCATCCGCTGGGGCTCGGCTACACTGCGCTGAGCCATCACGCCTCGCCGACCTGCGGCGGAGCTCCGGGTGAGGACTGGAACACCTCGCATTCAACTGGAGCCGAGCAACGGGTCGACCGGAGTGGGGTGGTGAGGTTCCGTCGGCCGGCCCCCAGCCAGGGTCCGAGCGCCGGAGCCGCCCGGGCGGCTAGCTCAGCTGGTTAGAGCACTTGCTTGACATGCAAGAGGTCACTGGTTCGAGTCCAGTGTCGCCCACCACCTCACCGCTCCCGCTGGGGAAACGGGCGATATCACGTCCCCGACGTCCCGTCCTGACGGTGGGATTTGGGCAGCCATCAGGTTGGTTGCTGCATCGCGCAAGCATCCGATCCCGCACGGCCACGATGAGCGTCTGGATGTCGAGCCGCAAGCATCCCAAGGTCACGTCGCCGTCCGGCGTCTGCCGTACGATGACGCGAAGGCGGGTGGGACCGCGGGAGTGAACCTCTCGTCCTGTCGATCAGGCGAGAGGTTTCGTAGTTCCCGGGAGGGACCAGGCATGACGGACGCGAAGGTCGACCAGAGGGCACAGTCGAAGGCGAAGGACGCCGCGCTCGAGACGGCCGCGACTGACGAGACGGACGCCAGCGAGCTCGAGGAAGCCCTGTTCGATGCGCCCGAGCGCGGCTCGGC
>JALYPW010000292.1 GCA_030856145.1 Chloroflexota bacterium
CCCGCCTCGAGGTCCGACCCGATCCGACCGTCCCGCAGCTGCAAACCCGTCAATGCCTCCCGCGCCGACTCATGGATCTCGCGCAGGCCGCGTTCGACGGACGCGCGAGCGGCCAGGTCTGAAGCCAGTGCCGATGCGACGGCCTCCGCCACGTCGAGTTCGGCCATGGCCCGGTCCGTCTCCGACTGCGCCCGCTCTCGCCGCAGGGTCGTCTCGGTCAGCCGCGCCGCGGCCTCGTGCCAGCGGGCGTGGGTGACGGCCAGCAGGGCCGTCGCAAGATCAACCCCGATGTTCGAACGAGTCGCCTGCTGTTCCGCCTGCGCCGCCAGTCGACGGGCCTGCGGCCGAAGTTCGGCGAGGATGTCCTCGACGCGGGACAGGTTGGCCTCAGACTCGGCGAGTTGCTCCTCGGCCTTGCGCCGGCGGCGTTCGTGGCGGCGGACCCCGGCCACCTCCTCGAACAGGGGCCGCCGCTCCTCGGGCCGGAGCGCCAGCGCCTGATCGACCATGCCCTGGCCGATGAACAGGAAGGCGTTGTCCGCGAGATGCGCGCCGTCGAGCAGGTCGACGAGGTCGCGCAGGCGGATGCGCTGCTTGTTGAGCAGGTATTCGTTCTCGCCGCTGCGGTACAACCGGCGCCCGAGCTCGAGGACCTGGAACTCCACCGGCAGGAGCCCGTCGGAATTGTCGAGGACCAGCGTGACGTCCGCCATGCCCTGAGCGGACCGCTTCTCGGATCCGGCCCAGATGACGTCCTCCGCCTTGCGCGAGCGCAGCGCCCGACCCTGCTCCCCGAGCGCCCAGCGCAGGGCATCGGCGAGGTTGCTCTTGCCCGATCCGTTGGGACCCACGACGGCACTGATGCCGCCACCGAACTCCACGTTGGTGCGCTCCGCGAACGACTTGAAGCCGTGCAGACGCAACGCCAGCAGGCGAGGTGCGGCCAACCAGTCGGCCACCGGATCCGTCATGTCGCCGACGCTCGCTCCGCTCGGATCCGCTCGACCGCCTGGCCCGCGGCCGCCGTCTCGGCGACCCGGCGCGATGCCCCCTCTCCGACACCCATCATCTCGCCATCCACCCAGACCTCGATCCGAAACGACTTCTCGTGATCCGGACCGGACGCATCGAGCAGGCGATACGACGGTCGGTCGCCGGATCGGCGCTGGGTGTACTCCTGCAGACGCGACTTGGGACTCTTGAGCGACAGGACCGGCGCCTCCAGCATCAGCTCCGGCCCGGACAGGTCCACCAGCCACGCCCGGACGGCGTCGTAGCCGAGATCCAGGTACAGCACCCCGGCCAGCGCCTCGAACGATGACGCGAGGAGGGACGGCCGACGACGACCGCTGCGGCGCGATTCCCCCTCGCCGAGCATGAGGTCCGCCCCGAGCTGGATACGGCCGGCCAGCCGGGCCAGTCCGGTGGTCGAGACGATGGCCGCCCGGCGTGCCGAGAGGGCGCCCTCGTCCTCGCCGGGGTGGCGCTCGTACAGCGCCTCGGAAATGGCGAGATTCACGACCGCGTCGCCGAGGAACTCCAGGCGCTCGTTATGTCCACGCGCGGCATCAGGGTGCTCATGGAACCAGCTGGAGTGCATGAGGCCCTGCTCCAGCAGGTCGAGGTCCCGGACCGGAAGGCCCAGTCGATCCGCGACCGCCTGGCCGGGTCGCACCGCCGCCGCGGCCGAAGTCGGGGTTAGGTGGACTTCTCGTCGATGAAGTCGACGGCGTCCTGGACCGTGCGGATCTTCTCCGCATCCTCGTCCGAGATCTCCGTCCCGAACTCTTCCTCGAGGCTCATGATCAACTCGACGAGATCGAGCGAGTCCGCATTGAGGTCGTCGACGAACGACGCCTCCGGCTTGACCTCATCCTCGTCTGCGCCGAGCTGCTCGACGACGATCTTCTTGAGCCGGTCGTATGTTGTGGCCACTGACTCCCTCCTCGGAGTTGGGTGCTGGGGCGATGGTCCCAAGGACGCCGTTCATGAGGCGTCTCATCGGGTCTCCACTGTAGGTTCGTGCCAGCTCGACCCACTCGGCGATGGCCACCCGGGCCGGCGTGGCGGAGTGTAGCACCTCGCCGAAGGCCGTTCGGAGTAATGCGCGATCCATCCGGGCGAGGCCGGTCACGGGGTACTGCGGCGCGACGACACTGATCCGCGCATCGATCGCGTCGCGATGGCGGACGACGGCTGCGACGAGCTCACGCGCCAGGATCGCCGCGGTCTCGTCGCGCTCCGATTCCGCCAGATGTCGCTCGAGGACGGCCTCCGGCGTCCGCTGCCCGAAGTCCGCCTCGAAGACGGCAGCCAGCGCGAGTCGACGTCCCGTCCGCCGCCCGCGCTGGCGGTCAGCCTCCGACACCGTCCACGACGACCGTGACGGCGCCCAGATCGAGCCCGAGCAGCCGCTCGACGGTCGCACCGACCGCGCTTCGAACGCCGGCGGTCAGCGGGCCGAGCGCATGACCCGGCCGGGCGACGATCCGGAGTCGAACCAGGACCCGTTCGTCGGTGACCCGTACGCGGACGGCCGGGCCGGCCAGCCAGCTTCGCCATAGCGGTCCGCCGTGACCGACTCGCGCGACGCCCGGCACCTCCATCGCCGCCAGACGAACGAGCTGCTCGATGACGCCCTTGCCGACGGTCAGTTCAGGGCCGCTCATCGAGCGACCTCCTCGGGTCTTGCGACGGCGCGATCAGCCGCGAGGGCTTCGGCGATGAGGTCCGGGACGCGCGCGCGAGCGGTCCTCGCCGCAACCTCGCAGGCGAACCCGATCATCCGCCGGCTGGCGCTGCCGTGGGTGATGATGACCGTCCCCTGCACGCCGAGCAGTGGCGAACCGCCCTGGGTCTCGTAGTCGAACACCGCCCGAATCCGCCCGATCCCGGGCCGCATCAGGAGATACGCCAGCCGGCCGCGGAGGGAGCCGCGGAACTCCGCGCGCCACAGGTCGAAGATGAAGGTCGAGAGGCCCTCATAGAACTTCATCACGACGTTGCCGGCGACCGCGTCCGTGACCACGACATCGGCCAGGTGCTTCGGGAGGTCGCGACCCTCGACGTTGCCGATGAAGTTCAGGCTGGTCGCATCGAGCAGCTCCGTCGCGCGCTGGATCCGGGCGTCGCCCTTGCCTTTCTCCTCGCCGATGGACAGGAGCGCCACGCGCGGGTTGGCGACGCCCAGGACCTGTTCGGCGAAGATCGCGCCCATCCGCGCG
Source organism: Chloroflexota bacterium (assembly GCA_030856145.1). GTDB lineage: Bacteria > Chloroflexota > Limnocylindria > Limnocylindrales > CSP1-4 > CF-46. The sequence continues at coordinate 3,225 of JALYPW010000292.1, forward strand.
TACTGAGCCAGGTGTTCGGGCGTGGAATCGGGGTTGGCGCCGATATCGATGAGGACCATCGGCCCCGAATCGGTCGTCATCTGGACGGCCAGGGCGGGTCGATCGATACCGGGCAGGGTGCCCAGGATGAGCTTGCCGGCAGCCATCCCGGCGCCCGTGTGGCCGGCGGTCACGACGGCGTCCGCCTCACCCGACTTGACGAGCTCGGTGG
>JALYPW010000220.1 GCA_030856145.1 Chloroflexota bacterium
GTCCCCGCTTCGGTGACGGCCGCAGCGCCGAACGAGCACCGGGGGCCCCCGGCTCGCCAGCACTCGCGGCTCGCCGTCGTCGCGCTCGCGGTCGCCGTAGCCACGCTCGGGCTGGCTGCCGCTCATCGGACCGATGGCATGGCTCGGATCACGGTCCTCGACGTCGGCCAAGGCGATGCGATCCTCGTCGAGGGCGGACGCGGGGGACGGATGCTCATCGACGGCGGCCCGGACCCGGACCGCCTGCTCGTCGAGCTGGACCGACGCCTGCCGCCGTGGGATCGTCGGATCGACATCCTCGTCCTGACGCATCCCCACGAAGACCACGTCGCAGGCCTGCCGCTGCTCTTGGAGCGATACCGGATCGGGCGCGTGTTCGAGAGCGGGATGCGCGGTCGCGGTCCGGGCTATGCGGCGTTCGCGCGCGATCTGGTCACGGATCGAGCACCGCCGATCGGGACGCTCGCGACGGGCGCCCGGATCGGCCTCGACGACATCCGACTCCGCGTCCTGTGGCCGGACCCCGGTCGCGTGCAGCGCGAGCCACCGAACGCCGGTCGGGCGATCAACGACGTCTCGATCGTCCTGCTCGGCGAGGTCGCCGGCCGTCGGTTCCTGCTGACCGGCGACGTCGAGGATGACGTGGATCCGATCCTGGCTCAGCGTGGCCTGCCGTCGGTCGACATCCTGAAGGTCGCTCACCACGGCAGCGCAACGGCCACGACCACAGCCTTCCTCGGCGCCGTCCGTGCCCGGATCGCGGTCGTGTCGGCTGGCGCCGACAATCCGTACGGCCATCCGGCCCGCTCCACGATCGAGCGCCTCGGGGCGACGGGGGCACGGGTCCTGAGGACCGACACCGACGGCTCGGTCATGCTGACGATCGATCCGACGGGCACGATTCGGGTCACGACATCGGGAGCTCGCGCGGTCGCCCGTTCGGTCGTCCCGGGTCCGAGGGTCGCGTCCGCCGCCGTCGCAGCGGGCGCCGCAACGCCGAACACCATCCCTCCCCTGCCGATCCCGGCCGTCGCATTCGGCTGCGGGATACCATCGAGCGGATGACCCCGGCCAACACCGCGTACGTCTTCGGCGACGACGACTTCACGATCGATCGGGTGATCGCGCGGTTCGCGAGCCAGGTGGCCGCCGGCGGCGAGCCGCTCGAGCGCTGGCTCCTGCGCGGGTCCAGAAATGGCGCGGCGGCCCAGATCGCCGAGCTCCATGGCCGGGTCGCGACGCCGGTGATGTTCGGCGGCGGGACGCTCGCGGTGGTGCTGAACGCGGGAGCTCTGTCGGTCCGGACCGAGGATCGTGACACCTTGCTCGCGGTCATCGGGCTCGTCGCCGACGGCAACGCCCTCGTCATCGTCGAGCAGTCGCAGAGCGGCGCGAAGTACCCCGCCCAGACGAAGCTCGCCGAGGCGATCAAGGGCGCCGGTGGCAAGGTCGAAGGGATCCAGTCACCGAAGGAGGGCGCCCTCGCCGCCTGGATCGACAGCGAGGCCCACGAGCGCGGCATTCGACTGGCGCCGGGCGCCGCGAAGGAGCTGGCGACCCGGATCGGCGGCTTTGTCCGCGAGGGCGACGCCGAGCGGCGCGATCAGACCCGCCGGGCGTCGATGGAGATCGACAAGCTCGGCCTGTACAGGCCGGACTCGTCGGACTCGTCAGTCTCCGTCGAGGACGTCCGGGCGCTCGTCGCGGAAGCGGTCCCCGGCAGCGCCTGGGCACTGGCCGACGCCGTGGCCGAGCGCGACCCGGGCAAGGCCCTCCGCCTGCTCGACACGCTCGCCGAGTCGATGCCCGAGCCCGTCGTCGTCGTTGTCCTCCACCGTCGGATCCGCGAGCTCCTCGAGCTCATGGACCGGATGCCCGGCGCGAAGTCACTGGCGGCAGCGGCGCTCGCCATGGGGATCAAGAGCGAGTTCCGGGCGCGGCGCCTGGCCGAGCAGGCCCGAAAGTGGCACCCGGACGAGCTGATCGCCGCGATCGACGGCCTCATGGAGCTCGATGCGGTGGTGAAGGGCGCTCCCGGCCGATCCGGCGGCGATGCCCAGCACCGGCTGGCGTTCGCGCTCTGGATCGGGGATCACGTCCCGCCGGCAGCGCCGGGGGCCTGATCGCGTCAGGGAGGAGCGTCGGCCCAGAACCGTTGGACCGTGCCCGCATTGTGCCCTGGCGCTCCTGCTGTCTGGCGGGCGATCATTTCGGTCTCGTCGGTTTGTGGAGGCGCTTGGAATGCACCTCCGCTCCCATATGCCTCTGGTGGCGTCGTTAGCGCGGCCGATCACAGCGTCGATCGCCCGCAGGCCCTGATTCTTGGCCATCTGCTCGACGTGGCGCGCATATGGCGACGTTTCGAGGGGGACGGACGGATCGGAGGCGGGCCAACGCGCCTGAGGGTGACGTATGGCGAAATCTCGACCGGGACGGCGCCAGAGTGATTGCGTGCGTCGCGCTGGGGCGAGGATGAAGGCGCCGCCGAGGACCGCAGGGGGCAACGCCGCCATCGTCGTTCCAGCGGGACAGCCGGAAGTCGTGCCCCTCAGTCGGCGGAGGACCAGGCCTGCTCCTGGACCACGAGATCGCTCTCGATGGCGAAGACGCAGCGGCCGTCGCGCAGGTCGAGGAGCTCGATCAGCTCGGGATCGATGTAGAGCTGGTGACAGTCCTCGCACAGCCCGCCGGGGATGCCGAAACACAGCCGCTCGGTCCGATCCGACATCCGGAACGTCGTGTCGAACCGGGTCGTGATCAGGCGCCGGCTACAGCCTGGGCAACGCTCGCGAAGTCGGGACATCGGCGGATCTGCTGAGCCTCGGGGTCCGGGCCGATTCGGTTGATCGACCACCTGACCCGATGCTGCAGTGTGGGATCGCAACCCGACATGACCCGACAGTCCCGCCCGCCGCCCGGTACTGGGACTAGAGACACTGGTCCAATCGCCGAGACCGCGTTCGTCGCGCCGGGGTCGTTCCTGGCCGACAGCTACTGGACGCGCAGGACAGTACGAGCCTCGGACCAGTGCTTCTCGAGGGAATAGTACTCGCGCTCCGGCGGGGTGAAGATGTGGACGACGACCGCGCCGAAGTCCACAAGGACCCAGTGCGACGCCGCGGTCCCCTCGCGGCCGATCGGCCGGACCTTCTCGTCGCGCATGCCCTCGATCACGCCGTCGGCGATCGCCTGGAGCTGGCGCTCCGAGCCGCCCGAGCAGATCACGAACGCGTCGGCCAACGTCGTCAGCCCGGTCAGGTCGAGCAGGATGATGTCGGCCGCCTTCTTGTCCTCGATCAGCTCGACGATCCGGCGGGCGATGTCGAGGGCCGGGCGCTCGTTGGCGGGCACGGCTGCTGCGGCGGCTGCGGCGGCGCTTGCGGCGGCGTCCCGGTTGGGCAGCCCGTCGGGGCGCGGGACAGTGGCACTGGCACTGGCCGGAGCGTCGCCTGTGGTCGGCCCGTCGTCGGGCACGGATTCGGTCACGATGAGTTCTTCCTCCACGGGTTCTGGGTGACGATACAGCCGATCGGCGGCGATGGCCTGTGCGACGGCCGGCGGCACGAGGCCGTCGAGGAGTTCGTCCGCGGCCACGTGGCGCCGGATCGCCGAGGCGGAGATGTCGAGCGCCGGCCCGTCGATCGCGATGATCCGGTCCGTGCGACCCGGGAACGCGGCCGCGATCCACGCTGGATCGGGCGGCGGGTGCCCGGCCCGCGG
>JALYPW010000227.1 GCA_030856145.1 Chloroflexota bacterium
GTCCCCGCGTTCGCGCATAGTCGACATTCTTGCATCCTCTCGCGCAGATCCCACGACGGCGAGCTTTCCGTCATCCGTTGCGCAGCCGCACCGGAAGTCGGCGTGGGTATGCGGTTGTCACGTTGTGGGCGGTTGACGCAAGTCCTGGTCGCGACCACCATTGGTACCTTATGGCGAAGGGACCATCGGGTTCCTCGCGCCCGTCATCCTCGCATTTTCATCGAAAGTCAGGTTTCCGTCGTCATGAAGTACACCGCTCGAACCGGCCTCTCCGTCGCCTCGCTCATCGCCTTCGTCGGCACGGCTGTCTTTGCCGGCGCGGCCGGCGCCGCCCCGAAGGCCGTTCCCCCGGTCGCCGTCAGCGCGCCCCGGACCGCGGCTCTGAACGAGCTGTTCACGCTGACGGTGTCCCTGCCGCCCGAAGTGGCTGCCGTCAATGGCCGGGTCTTCGTCGCGAGTGGCGCGGCCGAGGTCATCGGCATTGCGCCGCTGGGCCAGGGAACGGCGTTCCGACCTGAGGCCGTCAATGGCGGCTTTTCGATCGCTGCTTTCGACCTGCGCGCGACGGGCGGCTCAACCGAACTGCGCGTCGCCGTGGAGCCGTTGGAGGCCGGTCGGCTCGAGCTTCGGGTGGCAATCGACGCCGCCGCGGACGCGACGGGTGCCCGGCTCGCGCCGGATGGGACGGATCGCCTGGTGACGGTCGTTGTCGCCGGCGGAAAGAAGCTTCTGTCGGCGCCGCCGATCGGTGGTCGCCACACGCCAGCCAAGGCGCCGGGCAAGACCCGTGAGGCGCACAAAGACGGCAAGATCGACCGCCAGGACCTTGACATCGTCCGTGGTGCGTTCATCAGCGCCCAGAGTCGAGAGCGGGTCTGCGCCCTCGACCTCGGGGATAGCGGCGGCGACGTCAACGGCGACGGTTGTCTGGACATCGTGGACGTCCAGGCGATCAAGGCCGCCGAGGGCCGCGCCCTCGAGGCGCCGGCCATTGTCCCGGGCACCTCAGCGATCGGTGGCCGCATTGCTGTCACATCCGGACTGCTCGCAGCAGCGCCGCTTCGCACGTTTGTCGTCACGAGCGACCTTGATACCGCCGACGCCGCTCCGGGCAATGGCGCCTGCGCCGACAGCGCCGGGCGCTGCACCCTGCGCGCTGCAATGACAGAGGCTGACTATCTGAGCGGCGAGGACCGGATCGAGTTCAACTTGTCGGGGGTCGCTCCGGTCACGATTCAGCTGTCCGGCCGACTGCCGGCGATCACGTCTCGAACGGGCGGTGTGACGATTGATGGTTATAGCCAGCCGGGGAGCTCTCCGAACACGGCGACGTACGGGTCGAATGCGGTCCCCGGCGTCGAGCTCCGAGGAAACGGCACGGCGGCCAAGGAGGTCGCGATCTACGCCACGAGCCCGAGCAACGTCGTTCGTGGCCTCGTGATCGGCAATGTCTGGCGCGGAGTCTTCCTGGACGGTGTCGACGCTCGCGACAATCTGATCGCGGGCAACTGGATCGGTTTCACACGTCTGCAGGTGCCCGCTGGCAGCCAGTACGGTGTCTTGCTCAACACGGCATCGAACCGCAACCTTATTGGTACGCCAGAGCTGGCGGACCGCAACGTGTTCGGCAACTGGGGAGCGGGGATTGACCTGTACGGACCGGGGACGGACTACAACGTCGTGCAGAACAACCTGTTCTGCGTCAGCCCGAGCGGCGCGACCGCGATCTGCAGTACCGGAATTGACCACAACTTCGGACCGAAGAATGGTTTGATCGGCGGCACCGGGACCAACGAGCGGAACGTGTTCGGGCCGAGCAAGCTTCAGGGGATCGAATATTCGCACGGCTACAACCCCACGGGCCCCCCAGGCACCGACTTCTCGATCACGTACCAGATCAACAACAACCGCGCCATCGGCAACTGGGTCGGCTTCAAGGCTGACGGCAGCTACGCGGCCGCGTACCGCTCCGCCCAAAACAGCTCGACCAGCGACAACGGTCAGGCCATCAATGTCTACGACGGCGCTAACGACAACCTCGTCGAGGGGAACTACGTCGCCTCCGCGTACGACGGGATCCAGACCATGGCTCCGACGGCCGCCCGCAACATCATCCGAAACAACATTATCGGAGAGTCGCCGCGGGGTGAAGCCGCGCCACTGACGGGCTGGGGCCTGGTGGCTCGATGGGGAACGACGGGCCACACGATTG
>JALYPW010000307.1 GCA_030856145.1 Chloroflexota bacterium
GCGACCGGCAGCGGCACGAAAGCCGATCCGTGGGTCTTGAAGACGGCCCCCGGCACGTCCGAGTACTCGATGTACCGCGACGACGTCGCCGACCCACCCCAGATCGTGTGCATGGTCGGCTCGACGAAGCTGACCTACGACGTCCGGGCGATCGACGAGCTTCACGCGATGCTCACGGCGCACGGCGACTGGATGCCGCTCGGCGGGGCCGACGAGCAGAAGGCAGCGCCGGAGGGTTCGGTCGAGGCCTGGGGCCGGTCCGAATCGAACCCCCGCGGCGGCTGGTACGGATTGAAGAAGGGCTATCGCGGCCGTTTCGGCGTGTACATGCCGCCGCTCCTGGAGGTGCTCGGCCTCGTCGAGCTGACGCACGACGCCAAGAACAACCAGGTCCGGGCGAAGTGAGCGCACGCTCGTACGAGAGCTCGGTCGAGATCGCCGCCCCGGCCGACGCCGTCTGGGCGGTCCTGACAGATGGCGCCGCCTGGTCGTCGTGGGACTCGGGCGTCGACGGGGTTTACGGTCGGATCGCTTCGGGCGAGACGGTGACGATTCGCTCCAGGGTTGCGCCGGGCCGGGCATTCCCCGTCACGGTCACGACCTTCGATCCGCCGCGGACGATGGTCTTCACTGGGGGGCTGCCCCTCGGGCTGTTCCGCGGCGTGCGGACCTACCGCCTGACGCCGAACGGGGCCGCAACCCGGTTCGAGATGCGCGAGGCGTACAGCGGCCCGCTCGCCGGGCTGATGTTCCGCTCGATCCCCGACCTGGCCCCTTCGTTCCAGCAGTTCGCGCAGGGGCTCAAGGCTCGAGCCGAGCAAGGCTGAATGGCACGGTCGACGGCCCGTCCGATCTCGCCGCGGATCGTCGCCGTCGGCGATCCGTTCGAGGCGCTCGGCGACCCCAACCGGCGAGCGATCGTCGAGCTCCTCGGGTCCGCCTCGTCCGAAGGCCGATCCGTGGGCGAGCTCGCGGACTCCCTGCCGATCAGCCGGCCCGCGGTGTCGCGCCACCTCCGGCTGTTGAAGGAAGCCGGGCTCGTCGTGGAGAAGCCGCGCGGCACGCGTCGCCTGTACCGCCTCCACGACCAGGGCCTCGAGGCGGTCCGGGCCTACCTCGATCGGGTCTGGGGCGACGCTGCGGCACGATTTCGCCTGGTCGCGGACAACACGAGCGCCCCATCCGGGCGTCCACCCGACCGGGCGACCGCGGATGGCCGGCGCGGTCGACGAGCCGCGCAAATGATCGGGCGAGGCCCGGCCGAGCCGCGCCCGACGCTGCGTCGCCCGTGATCGAGCCGATCCGCCTCGCGTTCGAGGTGGTCTGCCCGCAGGACCACGCGTTCGCGGTCTGGACCGCCGGCATCCATCGCTGGTGGCCGTCCGACCATACGGTCACCGGCACAAACGACCTGCTCGTCGTTCTCGAGCCGCGACCCGGTGGCCGGATCTTCGAGCGGACGCCCGGCGGCGTCGAGCACGACTGGGGCGAGGTCACGGTCTGGGAGCCGCCGAACCGACTCGGCTACCTGTGGCACCTCCGACGGGACCGGGCGGACGCGACCGAAGTCGAGATCCGGTTCGTCGTCGCGGGGCAGGGGACCACGCGGATCGAGATCGAGCATCGCGGCTGGGAGGCGCTCGGGGTCGATGGCGAGACGTGGCGCGATCGGAACCATGGCGGCTGGGCGACGCTCCTGCCCTGGTACATCGCGGCCGCCGAGGACCCCAGCGCGGGCATCACGATCGCGACGAATGAGGCGCTGACATAACGGTCGGGTGAGTGCGGTATGGCATGCTGCACCTGTACCGGATCGAAGGGCGTGCCGCGCCCGATCGTCCACCGGAGCCGAACGACCCCACCTGGAGGACCGCTCAGCCAGTGCCGCCACGCAAGCGCCGGACCGTCTACCCACCGCCTCGCAACGCCGTTCGCCCGCCTCGACCGGGTGAGCCCGGAGGGCCCGGCGGTCCACCGCTCGGAGAACCTTACGTCCGGCCGACGGTCGCCTCGATCAATCTGTCGGCAAGCACCGGCCGAGCTGGACTGACGATCGGCGATCGGGTCCGGATCAACGGCACCGGCCTGTATTCGGGTGAGCTGGCCACGATCGAGAAGCTGGCGACGGGGGCGATCCCCTCGGCCGTCGTGCGAACCGATGCAGGCCGGACGCGCCAGGTCCGGACGATTGATCTCGAGCCGGTGTCGGCGCCTCCGCCGTCCGCCGCCGCCGCGGGGTCGGCCAGTCCGGCCGACGGTTCGGCGAGCGACGCTCTGGACGCGCCCGAGGGCTGATCGGGGGACGAGCGTGGCGATCGCACCGCGGGCCGACGCCGATCGCCTGCTCGACGACCTGAACGAGGCCCAGCGCGAGGCCGTCCTCGCGACGACTGGTCCCGTCGCGATCCTGGCCGGTGCCGGGACCGGCAAGACCCGGGTGATCAGCCGCCGGACGGGCTATGCGATCGCGACCGGCGCCGTCCCGGCCGACCAGGTCCTCGTCGTCACCTTCACCGAGAAGGCCGCCCGCGAGATGGTCGAGCGGCTGAGCGGCCTCGGTCTCGGCGGGGTGATCGCCCGGACGTTCCACGCCCACGCCCTCTCCCAGCTCCGGTTCTTCTGGCCGACCCGTCACGACGGCGCCGCCCTGCCCGAGCTCCTCGACTCGAAGATCCCGTTCCTCGTCCGCGCCGCGCAGGGCCTTGCCCCGCCATACAAGTT
>JALYPW010000309.1 GCA_030856145.1 Chloroflexota bacterium
CGGCCGGGCGGGCTCGATCGGCTCGGCTTCGGCGACGACGCCCTGGCGGCCATCAACCCGGGCCTGATCCACCTGTCGATCACGGGCTACGGCCCGGCCAGCCCGGACCCGACGCGGCCAGGCTACGACTTCGTGATCCAGGCGGAGTCGGGGCTGATGTCGATCACCGGCGCGTCGGACGATGACGGCGGCCACCCGACGAAGGTCGGGGTGGCGATCAGTGACGTCCTGAGCGGGCTCAACGGCGCGGTCGCGATCCTGGCCGCGCTCGTCGAGCGCGACGGGCAGAGCGCGGTCAGCGGCGCAGGACCCGGGCCGCGACCTGGCCAGCGGATCGACCTCTCGCTTCTCGGCTCGACCCTTGCCGCGCTCGTCAACCAGGCGCAGAACGCGTTCGTGAGCGGGACGCCGCCGGGCCGCCTCGGCAACGCCCACCCGAACATCGTCCCGTACCAGGCCTTCGAGACGGCCGACGGCGCGATCGCCATCGCGGTCGGCAGCGAGCGCCAGTGGCCGCGCTTCTGTCGGGCCCTCGGGCTGCCCGCCCTGGCGGACGATCCCCGGTTCGCGACGAACGGCGACCGGGTCGACAACCGCGTCGAGCTGGTGGCGACCCTGGCGGCCCGGCTCGAGGAACGACCGACCGCCGACTGGCTGGCGATGCTCGAGACCGCCGATGTCCCCGCCGGCCCGATCAACGATATCGCGGCCGCGTTCGAATCGCCATGGGCGGCGGGTAGGACGGTCCAGCTCGAACATCCGATCCTCGGCCCGACCCGCCAGGTCGCGCCGGCATTCGAGCTCTCGCGGACGCCGGCCACCATCCGAACCCCGCCGCCGCTCCTCGGCGAGCAGACCGGCGAGATCCTCGCCGAGCTCGGCTACTCCGCTCAGGAGATCGAGGCGTTCCGCGCGAATGGCGTCGTCTGATGGCCAGGCGCCGCATGCACGCACACGGATCCAGTCGAGGTCGACGGATCGGCCGCTGCTAGACTCGGTCAGCCGCTCACCCCGCGGCGCCCGACGCCGGCTGATCAGGTCGCCGGCTGGCCCGACCCGATCGAATCGACCCACCCGGAGGGACTCGAATGACCGACGACCGCGAGCGCTGGGCGCTCATCCTGGGCGCCTCGAGCGGCATGGGTGAGGCGACGGGTCTCGCCCTCGCCAAGGCCGGCTATCACATCGCCGGGGTCCACCTCGACTTCCGGGCCGGCCTGGCCCACGTCGAGGAGGTCAAGGCGGCGATCGTCGCCGAGGGTCGTGAGGCGCTGTTCACGAACATGAACGCGGCCGACGACGAGAAGCGGGCGGCAGCGCTCGCCGCGCTCAGGGCTCGCTTCGACGAGAGCACGGCGGCCGGCCGCAAGCCCTACATCCGTGTCGTCATGCATTCGCTTGCGTTCGGCTCGCTCGTCCCGTTCCTGGCCGACGACCCGAAGGCCGCGGTCGATCGCAAGAAGATGGAGATGACCCAGGACGTGATGGCCAACAGCCTCGTCTACTGGGTCCAGGACCTGTACCGCGGCGGCTTCCTCGACCGCGGCTCGAAGATCTATGCGATGACGTCGGAGGGGACGAGCCGTGTCGTCCCGTCGTACGGCGTGGTCAGCGGGGCCAAGGCGGCGATGGAGTCCCACGTCCGGCAGCTCGCGATGGAGTTCGCCCGGCTTGACACCGGAGTCGCGGTCAATTCGATCCGGGCCGGAGTCACCGATACGCCCGCCCTGCGCAAGATCCCGGAGAACCAGCGCATGATCGATGTCACCCTCGCCCGCAACCCGCACGGTCGGATGACGACAACCGCCGACGTCGCGGACGCGATCGTGACCCTGAGCGCCAGCGACTCGGACTGGATGAGCGGCAACATCATCTCGGTCGACGGCGGCGAGTTCGTCACCGGCTGACGCGCCCCCTCATGGCCGGACCGCCCTGGCGGCTTCTGTCACTCGCCCCGGCGACGCCGGACCGGGTCCGGGGCTGGTTCGCCGCCATCGACGGCCTGACGACGGACTTCCCGGCCGAGCGGTCGGCGCGGCGTTCGCGGTCGCCCGGTCGTTCGTCTGGGTCGACGGCCGGGTCCGGGCCGGCGACTGGCCGCAGCTCGAGCTCCCGGAGCGAGGAACCACCGAGATCGGCGGCCTGCGCGCTGGCGTGGTCGGGTTCGGAGCGGTCGGCAGCCGGGTCGCCCGCCTGTTTGCCGCCGTCGGTTGCGACGTCGCCTACTGGACCCGGACACGGCGCGAGAGCGGCGACGGGACCGGCCCGGCCTGGCTGCCCCTGCTCGAGCTGGTTCGGCGGTCCGACATCCTCGTGGTCAACATCGCCCTGACGCCCGAGACCCGCGGCCTGACCAACGCCGCCGCCATCGCCGAGCTGCCGCGGGGCGCCATCGTGATCGACGCGTCCCGCGGCGGGATCGTGGACCATCTCGCGCTTCTCGGGTCGATCGAGACGGGCCGCCTGCGCGGCGCCGCGATCGACGTCTTCGAGACCGAGCCGCTGCCGCTCGACTCGCCCCTCCGCCGCTCCGAGCGGATCCTCCTGTCGAGCCATGCAGCAGCCACGACGGCCGAGGCGATCGGCCGGATCTTCGGGCTCGTCAGTGACAACGTCCGGCGGGCAATCGCCGGCGAGCCGGTGGCGAGCGTGGTCAACGGCCTGGACGCGATCGTCAGGCGCCGATCCGTCTCCTGACGCCGAACGTACCGCTCCTCGCCGGACTTCCGGATGACGCCAAGCCGCACCGATGACCCCGACACTGCCCCTGACGGCACCCTGCCCGGTGCCGGTCGATGGCCGCCTCGGCCGCGAGGGAGTCTCATCCGGCATGACCGCCAACATCGCCCCGCGAACCCGTCGCCGGGCAGCCGCCACGAACGCCGAACCGATCGCCGAGCCCAGCCCCGGACCGAGCCTGGTCGAGCGGCCCGCGCCGACATCCGCGCCGTCGCCGGCTCCGGCCTTCGTGCCGCGCCTCGTGCCCGGCGACTCGATGACGATCGGCGAGATCGACCAGACCCTCTTCGACTGCCCGTCCTGCTCCCGCCCGCTGGCCCTCGGCGCGCGCCGCTGTTCGGGCTGCTCCGCGCGCCTCGTCAACGGCGTCCTCCTGGGCAAGGCCTCGGCCTTCGTCGCGGCCGGTCTGGCGCTCGGCCTGCTCGCCGGCGCCGGCGGTGGCTTCCTGTTCGGCCTGGGTTCTGCTGCCGCGACCCCGGCCATTGGCGCCGGAGTGAGCCCCGTGGCCTCGGATGGACCGTCGGTCGGTTCGATCGTCGCGAGCGCCGCCCCGAGCGCTCCGGCCTCGACTGCCCCGCCCAGCCCGACCGCTCCGGTCGCAGCCACCCCTGGTTCGATCCCGCCCTCGACCCGGGCCGCCCTCGTCCAGACGGCCGGCTCCAATAATCGCCTGGCCGCGGCTCACGCCGACCTGACGGCCGCGCTTGCCGCCTCGAACTTCGATGCGCCCGACGTCGCGCGGATCCTCCGATCCGTCTCGGCCGACTCGGTCCAGGCCGAGCAGGTCGCGACCCGGATCGCCGCCTGGAGCGGATCGGCGGCCGTCGGCACTCGGCTGGCCGCCTTCTACGACACGATCCACGACGCCGCCGCCGACAGCCTCGTCGCGTCGGTCCGGAACGTCGCGGCATACCAAGCGGCGGCGGCGGCGATGGTCGGGCTGCTGGCCGGCATTCCCGCGGTCGACGACGAGATCCGGGCGGCCGCGGCGTCGTTCGGCGTGGTCATTCCCGAACCGTCCGCCCCGGCCCCGACCGCTCCCTGATCACGGAGCCGGCGACGAACCCGGTGCGATGGGCCCAGCCGAAGGCGTGCTCGTGGACACGCCCGTTGCAGGCGCGTACCCGGTCAACTCGACGTACCCCTCGCCCCCGAGGCGCTGCCCGTCGCGCATCGCGTTGACGACCTGCGATCCCTCCCAGTACACGACCCCGGTCGTGGCCCGGGTGTCGAGCTCCTGGGCCGCGACC
>JALYPW010000263.1 GCA_030856145.1 Chloroflexota bacterium
GACGGTCGCCCGGGCGCCAGTCCGATCCGGGCCCTTCATGTAGACCGCGGTCCACAGCTTCCTGCCGTCCGGGCCGAGCGCGACTCCGACGCCGACATAGTTGAAGTCCTTGGAGATGACGATCGCCTTGTGGCCGGGCGAATTCATCCACTGGCGGTTCGCGGCGCTGGCCGTGGAATCGATCGGATAGTTGTTCCAGGCGATGATCTCGCCGACCTTGAACCAGGTGATCTTCGCGGCGCGCACGATGTCAAAGACATTCCGACCGTCTGGCTGGGTGTGGCTGAAGTAACCCTTCGTCGCCATGTCGACCGAGCGCTCCTTGGCGATTGCCATGAGCCGCACGTCCACCTGGACGGGGACGAGTCCGAGCGCCGTCCGGTCGGCGTTGAGGGCCGCGACCATCTGCTTCTCGGCGGCCGTGATGGCGGCGGCCGAGACGGGTTCCGGGGTCGTCGCGGCGACCGCGGCCGGGGCCAGGATCGCAAGGCCGAGGACGGCGGCGATGGTGAGCGACGCCAGGCGTCGGATGGCGGGGGCGCGGGTCAGGCGGTTCATGTCCCAACCATCCCGGACGGGCTCGGCGGGCGGTATGGGTGAGGCGTCCCGATTGAGCGGGCGATTGGTACGGGCGCTCGTCTACGCCGTCGGACGCAGAACGGTCAGCAATCCGGCCCGGACCCGTCGCGACCGCACCGGACCCGATCGGCCGGCTGTGGGACCATCGGGTCAGGCGTCGCTGGCGCCCGACGTCGCCTCATGTTCGATCGTGATGTTGCCCGCCCGATGGAGGAGCCCGACTCATGGCCACGACTCGACGCGCAACGGCCACCTGGAGCGGCGATCTGCTGTCGGGCAACGGCACGGTGACGGCCGCCACGACCGGCATCTTTCGCGACCAGCGGACGACGTGGGCCTCGCGCACGACCGAGCCCGACGGCGTGACGTCGCCGGAGGAATTACTGGCGGCCGCGCATGCTTCCTGCTACTCGATGGCCTGCTCGAACGTCCTCGCCAAGGCCGGCACGCCGCCGACCCGGCTCGACGTCGAGGTCGCGGTCAGCGCGGACAAGAAGGAGGCCGGCTGGACGGTGACGAAGTCGGAGATCCGGGTCCGCGGGATCGTCCCGGGTGCGACCCGGCAGAGCTTCGCCGCGGCTGCCGAGGAGGCCAGGGACGGCTGTCCGATCTCGCGAGCGCTGAAGGGCAACGTCGAGCTGTCGGTCGAGGCGACGCTCGAGGGCTAGGCGCGCGGCGGGCCCGGTCGCCCCGACCCGTCAAGCTGGTCGCTCAGCCGGCGGGCGCCGCGATCGTCAGCAGGCGGCGCGGGTTGTCGATCGTGATCGTCCGGATCTCGGCTTCGGACACGCCGGCGGTCCGGAGCCGGGGAAGGAACGCGTCTGCCAGGTAGGTGTAGCCGTTGCCGCCGTAGCGGCGGAGCTGGCTGTCGTGGCAGACGTCCTGCGACAGGAGAATCTGCTCGACATGGCCGCGGGCAATCAACGCCCGGATGTTCTCGACGATTGCGCCCTCGCCATGCCGCTCGAGCGGCGTGAACGCCATCCCGAGAAAGTCGAACTCGACGGTCGCGCCGCGCTCGACGATGGCGAGGTGATAGTCGAGCGACGGATACGAGTCGGCGTGGCCGATGATGACCCGGGTCAGCTCGGCGCCCTCGGCCGCGAAGACGTCGAGCTGGTCGAGCCCGACCGTCGACTGGACGGCGTGGGTCGTGATCGCGAGTCCGGTCCGGCGCGCGGCTCGGGCGGCGGCCCGGTGGACGCGTTCCTCCAGGGCGCTGAGCCATGGCTTGTCGGTTCCGATCTCGCCGATGATCCCGGACCGGATCCCGGTCTCCCCGACCCCGACCGTCGCATCGCGAACGATGACGTCGGCGAGCGCATCGACCGACCGGCGGTCGATCAGCGCCTCGGCCGGGTAGTGGGCGGCCCGGTACCAGCCCGAGCCCATCACGACGTGGAGGCTGGTGGCGCGGGCGATGGTCGCCAGCCACTCCGGGTCGCGCCCGACGGCGTCGAGGGTCAGGTCCACGATCGCGGCGCCGCCGGCGGCCCGGAACGCGCCGAGCTCTTCGATGATCAGCGGCTCGTCGCGGCGGAGCTCCCAGTAGTCCCAGCGGTTCGGGATGTGCCACAGGGCGATCGCGGTGTGCTCGTGCGGGAGGACCCAGCCGAGCTCCGCCGGATCGATCGGGCCGAGGACGGTCTGGACCTGCCCGGTCGCGCTGCCGCCGGGTGGCTCTCCGCTCACGACGCGGCGCGACCTGCCCGGGCCGACTCGTACGCCAGCGGGGCGGCGGGCGTGATCGGCTCAGGTGCCGCCGCATCCTTCGCCGCAAGCAGTGTCTCGAGAACTGCGAGGACCCGGCGCTCGGCATCGGACCGACGGTAGGCAGCGCCGGCCTCGGCCGCCTCGATCAGCATCCCGTCGAGAAGCGCTGCCAGCGCGTGCCCGACGGACGGGATGTCGAGCCACGGCGGCAACTCGCCGCGCATGATGCCCTCCTGGAGGACGAGCACGACCGCGGTCACCGTCTCGCGCCGGCGGCGGAGGAGCATCTCGCGGATCGCAGGGTCGGTGTCGGCTTCGGCCCAGGCCTGAAGGATCAGGAAACCCGAGCCGCGCTCAGACTGCTCGACAGCAAGGTTGTCGAACCAGAAGCCGACCGCAGCCGCGATCCGGTCGCGATAGCCGCTGACCGCCGCGAGCCGGCCGCCGAGCTGGGCCAGCTCCTGGTCGGTGATCAGGTCGCAGCCGGCGAGGATCAGGTCCGACTTGCTCCGGAAGTAGGTGTAGATCGCGCCGACCGACAGGCCCGACTCGCGCACGATGTCCTGCATCGTCGCGCGGTGGAAGCCGCGGGTGGCGAAGACCGCGAGGGCCGCCCGGACGATCCGGTCGCGGACCTCCTGTTCGTGTTGAGCCGAGACGCGCGGCATCGGACCTCCTGGAGAATGGTCGCTCCCCTAGCGTACCCATGGTGATCCCGAACGACAAGTCTTGACAAAACGAATGCTCATTCTCTATGGTCGCGGCGAGACACCGATCCGTGATCTGGACAATCCGACCGAAAGGGCATCCCGATGCTGTTCTCCCGCTGGGGCGCGTTCGTCCACCGCTTCCGACGACCGATCGTCCTGATCACGATCGTTCTTGCCGTCGCGTCCGCGACGCTCGCCGCGAGGGTGACCGATTCGCTCGTGTCGGGCGGCTGGACCGATCCCGGCTCGGAGTCCACGGCGGT
>JALYPW010000270.1 GCA_030856145.1 Chloroflexota bacterium
TCCGGGCGGCTGCTGACGGCCGAGGTCGACATGTTCGTCGGCCCGGATTACCTGATCACCCTGACCGAGCACCCGCTGCCGCCGCTCCAGGCGATGTTCGAGCGGATGGAGGCCCGCGAGGAGCTCCGCGAGTCGACCTTCTCGAAGGGCTCCGGCTACCTGCTCTATCGGATCGTCGACAGCAACGTCGACGCGGCATTCCCGATGCTCCGCAAGATGGCCAACAAGCTCGACCAGCTCGAGGACGACATCCTCGAGGGCCGCTCGAGCGAGATCGTCCGCGACATCTCGAACGCGAAGCAGGAGATCATCAACTTCCGGCGGATCGTCCGGCCCCAGCGCGCGGTCCTCCGTGACCTGGAGCGGACGAAGCAGCGCTACCTGGCCGAGGAGATGGAGATCTACTTCGACGACGTGTCCGACGCCGCCGAGCGGATCTGGGACACGCTCGAGAACTACAAGGAGGTCGTCGAGGCCCTCGAGTCCACGAACGAATCGGTGATCACCCACCGCCTGAACGACTCGTTCCGGATCCTCACCGCGGCTTCGGTGATCCTGCTGCCGCTGACCCTGATCGCGTCGATCTACGGGATGAACGTGCCGGTGCCGGGCGAGGGCAATCCGTACTCGTTCTGGATCGTGGTCGGGATGATGGCGACCCTGCTCCTCATCCTCGTCGTCCTGTTCCGCCGGCGTGGCTGGCTGTAGGCCCGGTTCAGGCGGGGAGGTCGCGCTCCTCGGGGCCGACGTAGCGGACGTCCGGCCGGATCAGCCGGTTCGAGGCGGCCTGCTCGAGGACGTGGGCCGTCCAGCCGGCGTGGCGGGCCAGTGAGAACGTGGCCGGGAACAGGTCCGGGCTGAGCCCGACGCCCATCAACACCGGCGCCGCGTAGAACTCGACATTCGTCTTGAGCGGGCGGTCCGGATGGCGCTCGGCCAGGAGGCGGAGGGCCACGTCCTCGACCTGGATCGCGAGCTGCAACCAGTCCGGCTTGTGCTCCATGCCCTCAGCGACCGTGCGCAGGGCGGCGGCCCGCGGATCATACGCACGATAGACGCGGTGGCCGAAGCCCATCAGCCGTTCGCCCCGATCCAGCGCTCCGCGCAGCCACTCCTCGGCGTGATCGACCGAGCCCATCTTCGCAAGCTGGTCGACCACCTCCGACGGGGCGCCGCCGTGGAGCGGACCCTTCATCGTCCCGATCGCGCCCACGACCGCTGACGCGATGTCGGACATCGTCGAGGTGATGACCCGGGCGGTGAAGGTCGAGGCGTTGAAGCCGTGCTCGGCGCCGACGATGAAGTAGGCGTCGAGGGCCCGGGCGGTCGCGGCGTCGGGCTTCTCGCCCTTGAGCTGATAGAGGAAGCCGGAGGTCAGATCCAGCGACGGATCCGGCTCGACCACGTCCTTGCCCTCGCGGATCCGGGCGAACGCGGCGAGGGCCGACGGCGAGAACGCGGTCAGTGTCCGGGCCTGCTCGGCGGTCGGCGGCCAGTCGAGGGTCTGGGTGGCGCCCCACGCCGAGACGGCGGTGCGCAAGGCGTCCATCGGCTTCGCGGAGTGGGGCAGGGCGCGGAGCGTCGCGAGCACGGCATCCGGCACCGGGCTGGTCGCCAGGCGGGCGTTCGGGTCCCAGTCACCGGTCCAGAGCAGGTTGGCGACCGCGGAGTACGTCCCGCGCTCGACCAGGTCGCCGATCCGGTAGCCGCGATACACGAGGCGTCCGTTCGCGCCATCGACCCTGGAGAGGGCGGTCTCGCCGGCGAGAACGCCCTCGAGCCCGGGCGAGTACGGCCGCTCGTCGACGCCGGGGGCGGAGGCGGTCGAGGCGCTCGAGGTCGTCATGAGTCGATGGTAGTCCGGGTCGTCGTGACGCGCCGTTGCGAGCCTGCGAACGGGCTCAGCGACCGTCTCAGCGGCGGTCGCTCCGGTTGACCGCCTCGAGAATGACCCGGACGACAATCGCCCCGATCACGGCCACGACGATCGCGGCGATCAAGCCTTCGCCCGACCCGAATCCGAGCTGCCGGGCGAGCCAGCCGCCGACGATCGCACCGAGCACCCCGACCACGATGTTTGGAAGGCAGCCGCGGGCCGTCCGGCCACCGACCACGGCCGCGGACAGGGCTCCCGCGATGAAGCCGACAATGATCCAGGAAAGCAGGTCCATGGCGGTCAGTCTGCCATGTCCGGCGCGTCGAGGAAGGCTTCGACGGCCCCGACGAACTCCGGAGCATGGCTGTGGTGGGCGGCGTGGCGCGCGCCCTCGATCGTGACGACCCGCCCGTCCGGCAGCCGCGCGGCCAGGGCCCGGGTGGCGGCCGCGAACGGTTCGCTGCTCGCCCCGCCCAGGATCTGCAGAACGGGCTGGCGAACCGCGCCGAGGCTCGCGAGAGATCCGGCCGGGCTCGTTTCCGCCCGGAGCTCGCGCAGGGTCGTGTCGATCGCCGCCGCCCGGCGCGGCCAGATGGGGTCGGCCCGAAACGCGTCGAGGTCGGCGTCCTGCATCCCGACGACCTCGCGCATGAAGGTCGCGAGGGCCGCGTCGCGATCGCCGGCTGCGACGAGGGCCGCGATCCGCTGGAGCGCGCCGGCGTCGTGGTCCTGGTAGCCGGGCCCGTCCGGGTCCGGCGGCGCGCCCTCATAGCAGACAAGCCGACGCAGGTTCGTCGTCCGGAGCGCGGCGCCCAACCCGATCCGCCCCCCGTACGAGTGACCAACGACGTCGACCGGCCCGCCGGAATCGGCGGCGATCGCGTCCACGACCGACGCGAGGTCGTCGAACTCGCGCTCGATCGCGTACTCGTCGCCCGGTGCGGGGTCCGACGAGGCTCCGCGCCCGCGCCGGTCCAGGGCGTGAAGCCGGTGGCGGGCGCCGAGCAGCGGCCCGCTCGTCCGCCACGTCGTGTGGTCGGCCGTCGCGCCATGGACGAGGACGATCGGTCGGACGGACTCCGAGGCCGAGCGGTCGCCGGCGCGGAAGACCGCGATCCCGACGCCATCCGGGGCCCCCACGACGCGATCGGGTGGGCGGTCGCCCGCGAACGGCCCGTCGGCGCGGATCATGGTTCGTCCGGTCGCCATGCGTCGGGCGGGTCGGTCACAGCAGGCCGGCGGCCGCTCGATCCAGGAACCATGTCGCGCCGGACCGCCGGGCCAGCTGGGCGGGCAACCGCCGCTCGTCGCGTTCGCCCGTGAGGACGTGGCGCAGGATGTCCGCCTTCTCGGCGCCGTGGCTGACCACGATCAGTTCATGGGCCGCGCCGACGATGGCGGGGTTCAGCGTCACCCGGGCCACGTGCGGTTCGATGTGTGTCGGCGCCGGCACGCCGACCACCCACTCTGGCGCGTCGAACGCGGGCGAGTGCGGGAATGCCGAGAGAATGTGACCGTCCGAGCCGATGCCCAACAGGATCAGGTCGAACGCGGGCCAGCCGGCGTCGTTCGTGTCGGGTCCGTCCGCCTGGATGTCCTCGGCGTAACGATGGGCGGCCCACGTCTCGTCATGGCCGCCGCCGATCGCGGCCCCGGTCTCGATCGGGTGGATCTGGTCGATCGGAATCAGGATGCCGTGACGTCGCCCCGGTACCGTGTCGAGGAGCACATCGTTGGCGATCTTCGCGTTCGAGAGCGGGTGGTCGGGCATCACGAGCCGCTCGTCGGTCCACCACAGCTGGACCTTCCGCCAATCGAGTTCGTCGCGCAGCGGCGAGGTCGCGAGGTGCTGGTAGATCGCCGCTGGGCCCGACCCGCCGGTCGTCACCCAGTGGGCCTCGCCGTGGTCGTCGATCGCGACCTCGAGGATCTCGACGATTCGCTCGGCCGCGGCGAGGGCACAGGCGTCCGGGTCGGCAAGGGTCACGATGGTGGGCTCGTTCATGACGACGTCCCTCCGACAAGCTCGGCGGCCAGGGCGAGGGCCCCGACCGCGACAGGATCGGGCCCGCCGGCTTCGATTGCCTCGGCAAGCAGGTCGACGTCGGTCCGGCGGGGCGCCGTGAACCCGCGCTCGAGGGCGTGGACGCCGTCCTGCCAGACCCGGACGTGGACGGCCTCCTGCTCGGCGGTCACGTCGGCCCTCAGCTCCGAGCCGCGCCAATCCGCGAGGAGCTCGATCCGAAGCGTGGTGCCGGACGGCATCTCGGACAGGACGGGCCGGATGACGAGGGCCACGTCGGTCCGTTCGAGGCGGAGCGTGGCCCCGAGGCCGGCGCTCGGGTTGGCGAGGTTCGTGACCCGGCCGCTGCTCGAGCGCGGCGCCGGCTTGCGCGACGGTCCGCCGGTCATCGGCGCGAGCGGCTTGCTGACCGTCATCCCGAGGCGGGAGCCGAGCCAGGCCGCGTGGTACAGGGGCTTCACGATGTTCGTCGTTTCGGCGCCGTACTCGTCGCGGACGCCGTAGGTCACCGCGATCCGGCGGAGGTGGCGGAGGTAGGGCAGGAAGTCCGGGATGTCGAAGATCGCCGCGATCGCCTCGCGCCAGCGCGACTGGCGGACCATCGCGAAATCGGAGATCGCGATCGGGAATCGCTCGGCCGCGGCCGCCATCTTGCGGAGCTGATCGAGGCCGGTCCCGTGCCAGCCGGAGCCGTCAACGACGAGCCGGTCCGACATCTTGAGCAGGTCGTTGACGGGCTCGCTGCCGAAATGCGGCTCGTCGGGCCACCAGACCGTGACCGGCAGGTCGTGGATCAGGAGCGGAGCGATGATCGCATCGAGGTGACGGCCGGCTTCGCCGCCGCACACGAGATGGATCGTCTCGGCGCACGTCTCCGGAGCGTCGGCCCGGGGCAGGATGCAGTGGGCGACGATCTGGGCATCGAGCCACGACGGGCCGTCGGGATCGGCCGGCTGGACGATCGTGGTCCGCGACGGGTGGCGCCCGACCAGGCGCTGGATCGTGGCGGCGCAGCGTTCGCCGACCTCGGGCCGGCCGGCGATCACCACCAGGTTCATCACGCTCGTTCGAGCCCCAACGATCCGGTCGTTGACGTGGTCGCCGTCCAGGTCGACGCTGCGTTCGGCCTCGGACTGGGCCCAGATCCGGGTGAGCTCCTGCTCGATCTCCTCGATGCTGTGGGCTCGCGAGCGCCAGCGGAGGGTCGGTTCGTTCGGCCGGGCAGGGGTGTCGCTCCTCACCCGCCCGTCGGCAACGACCATCTAGATCCGCCGCCAGCGACGGCCGTCGCGGGCCAGGAGCTCGTCGGCGGCTTCCGGGCCCCACGAGCCCGCTTCGTAGTTCGGGAAGTCGGGCGGCGGCTCGTCCATCCACGATTCAACGATCGGGGTGACCCGCGACCAGGCGCCTTCGACCTCGTCGGCCCGGGTGAACAGCGACGCGTCGCCAAGGAGCGCATCGAGGATCAGGGTCTCGTAGGCGTCGGGCGAGTCCACCGTGAACGCCGAGCCGTAGGTGAAGTCCATCGTCACGCTCCGGACGTCGATCCCGAGGCCCGGGACCTTGGCTCCGAAGCGGAGCATGATCCCCTCGTCGGGCTGGATCCGCATCGCGAGCAGGTTCGGGTCGGGGTCCGTGTCCGAGTCGCGGAACAGGCGATGCGGCACCTCCTTGAACTGGATCGCGATCTCGGTCGCGCGCTTCGGCAGGCGCTTGCCCGTCCGCAGGTAGAACGGGACACCCGACCAGCGCCAGTCGTCGACCTCGAACCGGGCGGCGATGTAGGTCTCGGTCTCGGACGCGGGGTCGACCTCCGGCTCCTGCCGGTAACCCTTGACGGCCTTGGCGGCGACCCAGCCCGGGCCGTACTGGCCACGCACGACGTCGCTCCGCATCTGGTCAGGCGTCATCTCGCCGATTGCCCGGATGACCTTGACCTTCTCGTCGCGCAGGGCGTCGGCGTCAAAGGTGGCCGGCGGCTCCATCGCAACCAGGCTCATCAGTTGGAGGAGGTGGTTCTGGAGGAAGTCCCGGCTGGCCCCGGTCTCCTCGTAGAACGACCCGCGGTTCTCGACCCCGATCGATTCGGCGACCGTGATCTGGATGTGGTCGATGTGGCGGCGGTTCCAGATCGGCTCGAAGATCCCGTTGCCGAAGCGGAAGACGAGGAGGTTCCGGACGGTCTCCTTGCCGAGGTAGTGGTCGATCCGGTAGACCTGCGACTCGCGGAAGACCTTGCCGACTTCGCGGTTCAGGCGGATCGCCGAGGTCAGGTCGTGGCCGAACGGCTTCTCGATCACGATCCGCCGCCAGCCGCCCTCGTGGCGCTCGTGGTCGAGCCCGACCCGGCCGAGCTGGGTCACGATCTCGGC
>JALYPW010000286.1 GCA_030856145.1 Chloroflexota bacterium
GGCGGCAACGACGGAAAGGGCAAGGGCACCGGAATCGTGATCATCGTGCCGCTCGGCCTCGGTGCGCTCGTGGCGACGATGCGACACCGAATCGTCCGCTCGGGTCGGGACCTCGGGACCCGGCGCCGACGCTCAGGTGGCCGCGGCCCAGGCTGACTTGCGGTCGGGTGCTGACGGGAGAAGCGGCAGCGGGCCGCTCCGGCGGGCGCGCACCCCGACTGTCGGCTCGGGTCGGCTGGTGCATCACCAGACCGACGTCATCGCAGCCGGCAGGTCGGCCCGCCAAGGGTGAATCGTCCGGAACGGTCGTCGCCGGGGTCTCGGCTACCATCGAGCCATGCCCAAGCTCGCGTGCTGGTCGTGCGGCCGCCAGATCTACACGGTGGCGCCGCTCGAGGCGCTCTTCCACGAGGAACGCCGCTGTCCGCGCTGTGGCGCCTTCCTCAATTCGGAGCGGCGGGACCTCGACCGGCGGTCGTACATCCGGCGCCAGAATCCGGACGAGGATCCGGGACCGGCGGCCGAGGACGGCGAACGCCGGGCGGACCAACGGCGCACCGTCCGACGACGGCGGGCGCCCGGCTCGTAGTCCGCCGGTCCGGTGGTCCCGGTCAGCCCTGCCCGGGCGGCGCGTCCTCGGGGCGCGGCGGCTCGACCAGGCGGTAGCGCAGCGCGAATGCGACCGCTTCGAGCTTGGAGTGGACCCGGAGCTTGCCCATGATGTTCTGGACGTGGGTCCGGAGGGTGTTCGGGGCGATGAACAGGCGCTCGCAGATGTCGGGCGTGGACATGCCCTCGGTCAGGGCGCGGAGGACCTCCAGCTCGCGCGGGGTCAGCGGCTCGGTTATCCGTCGCTCGTCGCCCCGGTCGCGAGCCACGGCGACGCGGCGGGCGATCTCGACGATGACCGAGCGCGGGAGCAGGATCTCGCCGGCGTGCGCATCGCGAACCGCCTTGACGAGGTCCTCAGCCGCCCGGTCCTTGGTCATATAGCCGTCGGCGCCGGCCTGGATCGACTCGAGGACGGTCTCGTCGTCCGAGATCGCGGTGACCATCACGACCCGGGCAGCCGGCCAGCGCGCCTTGATTGCGCGGGTCGCCTCGGCTCCGGTGCCGTCGGGCAGGTGATAGTCC
This sequence comes from Chloroflexota bacterium, assembly GCA_030856145.1. Lineage (GTDB taxonomy): Bacteria > Chloroflexota > Limnocylindria > Limnocylindrales > CSP1-4 > CF-46. The sequence continues at coordinate 1,135 of JALYPW010000286.1, forward strand.
ATCAGGACGACGTCGAGTCGCTCGCGGGCCATCAGCTTGGCGTCGGCGACGGTCCCGGCGATGCCCACGACCTCCATGTCGGGTTCCCGAGCAAGGAGCGCGGACAGGGCATCCGCCAGCAGCTGGTGATCCTCGACGAACAGGACGCGGATCCGCTTCGCCTCCGAGTTCACGTGGCCCCTCCCGAATTCGTCCGCGACGTCAGGCGCGACACCTTGCCCTGGCGAGGATAGCAGCGTCGCCCGCCCGGCTGACATACTCCGTGCGTGCACATCGCCTTCCTCGGCCTCGGCCTGATCGGCGGGTCCGTGGCCCGTGCCGCGTCCCGCGCCGGCTACGCCACCCGCGTGACCGCCTGGACTCCGGACGGCAGCGGTCCGCGTGCCGCGATGGCCGACGGGATCGAGGGGTCAGCGTCGGCAGGGGAGGCGATCCGCGGCGCCGACCTGATCGTCCTCGCGGCGCCGCCCCTGGCCTGTCTCGGGCTGCTCGACGACCTGGCCGGGCCCCTCGCCCGCGATCTCGCGCACGGCGCGGTCGCCACCGACGTCACGAGCACGAAGTCCGTGATCGTTGACCGGGCGCGCGTCAATGGACTGCGCTTCGTCGGCGGCCACCCGATGGCAGGCCGCGAGGCAAGCGGGTACGGGGCGGCGGATTCCGACCTGTTCCGCGGTCGGCCGTGGGTGATGGTGCCCGCCGAGCCGAACGACACCGCCGCCGACGATCGAGTCGCGGGCCTCGCGGCTGCCTGTGGGGCTCGGCCGGTCCGGATGTCGGCTCCCGACCACGACTCGGCGGTGGCGGCGATCAGCCATCTGCCGCTCGTCGTCTCGGCGGCCCTGGTCGAGGCGATGACCGGCCGGACTGACTGGCCGGCGTCGTCGTCCCTCGCCGCCGGCGGTTGGGCGAGCATGACCCGGCTCGCCCAGGG
>JALYPW010000294.1 GCA_030856145.1 Chloroflexota bacterium
CACTACCCGCGGACCCTCGACCACGAGCTCGCGATCGTCCGCCAGGAGAAGCAGCGCTTCGTAGGCGCCGAGGACGAGCCAGTCATCGCCGTCCCGGCGTTCATGGAGGAGCTCCTCGCCGAGCTGACGCATCTCGCCCGGCGCTCGCCCGAGATCAGCCAGCGCTCCGGGGTCAGCGTCCGGGTCACCGTCGCCAACGCCGAGGTCCTCGAGGCGGCGTCCCTGCGGCGGGCCGTCCGTCTCCGCGAATCCGTCGCCGCGCCGCGCGTCTCCGACCTGGGCGCGGTCGTCGCGAGCACGGTCGGCAAGATCGAGCTGGAGTCGGTCGGCGACGATGCGCCCGAGGAGCGGATCGTCGAGCGCCTGATCACGAAGGCCCTGTTCGCGACGTTCGGCCGGAGCGTCGACATCGACGAGCTCGACGAGGTCGTGCTGGCGTTCGAGGACGGGCTCGTGATCGAGACCGGCGACCGTGTCCCGTCGCGCGAATACGTCCGCTGGATGGCCGAGATCCCGGGGCTCCACGACGCGGTCCGCCGGCTCGGAACGTTCGATGTCACGGACGGGGCGGAGGAGCCGGCGGTCGTCGCATCGGCGGTCGAGTTCCTGCTCGAAGGCCTCCACCTCAGCCGCCGGATCAACAAGGACCGCTCGGGAGCCGGCACGGTCTACCGGCGATGACGCCGGGGTCGCGATGACCGCCTACTCGCCGGACCCGCGCGACCTCGAGGCCGCCGGCGCGGCGACCGCGGCCCGCGACCCGCTGCTGGCCCACGCCGCACGCTACGCCCGCTGGGACGGCACCCAGACGATCCCGGCCCTCGACGCCGACGAGATCCTCGACGCCCTCGCCGACGACGTGATGGCCGAGGGCGACCTGGCCGCGGCCCTGCGCAGGCTGATGGAGCGCGGTTGGCGAACGAGCGACCCGACCCGCCCGGACCTCGCCGGCCTGAACGAGCTGCGCGATCGCCTCCGGCGCCGGCGCGACGAGCTCCAGGAGCGCTACCAGCTCCGTGACGTCCTGGCCGATGTCCGCCAGGAGCTCGACGAGATCATCGCCCAGGAACGGGCCGGGATCGAGCGCCGCCTCGACGAGGCCGCCACGCCGCCCGCGGGGCGCGACGGCCGGCCGCCGACCGAGCCCGACGCCTCCGACGTGGCCCTCCGGTCGATGCTCCGCGACGCGGCCGCCCGACGGATCGACCAGCTCGACGCCCTGCCCCGCGACGTCGGCAACCGCATTCGCAGGCTCGAGGAATACGACTTCATGGAGCCGGCTGCGCGCGACCGGTTCAACGAGCTGACCGAGAAGCTTCGCAAGCAGACGCTCGATCGCTTCGTCGAGGGCCTGTCGGAGGCGATCCAGGCGACCACGCCCGAGGAGCTCGACGCAAACCGCGACATGGTCCGCGACCTGAATGCTCTGCTGGAAGAACGCCTCGAGGGCCGTGAGCCCAGCCAACACCAGGTGGATGCATTCCTGGGCGAGCACGACCGGTTCTTCCCCGGCGCCCGAACGCTCGACGACGTCGTCGAACAGCTCACCTCCCGGATGGCCGCGATGCAGTCGCTCCTGCGCTCGATGACGCCCCAGCAGCGGGCCGAGCTCCAGTCGATGATGGATGCCCTGCTCCGCGACGACCGGCTCCGCTGGGATCTCGCCCGGCTGGCGTCGAACATGGACCAGCTGATGCCCGACGGCGTCGGCGAGAGCTACGACTTCAGCGGCGACGAGCCGCTCGGCCTCGAACCGGCCCTCGACCGGATCGGCCAGCTCCAGGCGCTCGACGCGCTCGAGGACGAGCTGGCGGGGATCGAGTCGCCGGCGGACCTCGCCGGCCTCGACCGCGACAACGTCACCGAGCTCCTCGGCCAAGACGCCGCACGCGACCTCGAGGCGCTCGACGCGCTCGCCCGCCAGCTCGAGGAGGCCGGCTACCTCGCCCGCCGCGGCGAGAAGCTCGAGCTGACCCCGCGGGGCAGCCGGCGGATCGGCCAGAAGGTCCTCGACGATCTGTTCGCGAAGCTGTCGCGCGACGCGTTCGGCGGGCACCGGATCGACAGCTCCGGGCGGGGAGGGGACCGCGAGGAGACGACCAAGGCATACGAGTTCGGCGACCCGTTCCACCTCGACATCCGAGGCACGATCGAGAACGCCCTGCGCCGCCCGGAGAACGCGCCGTTCGAGCGGCTGGCGCGGGCCGAGCCCGGCGTGAACCTATCGCCGGCCGACTTCGAGGTCTTCCGGACCGAGACCCTGACGAAGACCTCGACCGTCCTCCTCGTCGACATGAGCCGCTCGATGCTCCTGCGCGGCTGCTTCCTGGCGGCCAAGAAGGTCGCGGTTGCGCTCGACACCCTGATTCGGACGCAGTACCCGCGCGACGACCTGACCGTGATCGGCTTCGCGTACTACGCCCGCGAGCTTCGCCCCGAGGCGTTGGCCGAGCTGACCTGGCACGGCCACGAGTACGGGACGAACCTCCAGCACGGCCTGATGCTGGCCCGCCAGATCCTGGCGAGGCAGCACGGCGGCAACCGCCAGGTCGTGGTGATCACCGACGGCGAGCCGACCGCCCATTTCGAGAACGGCCAGGTCGAGTTCAGCTACCCGCCGACTCGCCGGACGATCCAGGAGACCCTGCGCGAGGTCCAGCGCTGCACCCGCGAGGGCATCACGATCAACACGTTCATGCTCGAGCGCTCGCGGGCGCTCGCCGAGTTCGTGGCCCTGATGACCCGGTTGAACCGCGGTCGGGCGTTCTACGCCACGCCGGAGCACCTCGGCGAGTACGTCCTCGTCGACTTCGTCTCGGGCCGGACGCGCGGCGTGAGCTAGAGCACCGCCGGGCCCATCCTGGTCCGCGAGCCGGACCAAGCGACGCTCGGTGGGACCTCACCGCCGTGTCGGCCCGCTCGTTCGGGTGTTCAGCGTCCGATCGGTCCGCGTGGCGGACCAACGAGCGGCCGAGGGCATCGTCGAGCGCCTTCGCGTACTCCTCGATCGTCACTTGGTCCCGCTGGCGGACCACGTCGCGAGACGTGCGGATTCGGGTCCCACCTCTGACGGTCTTACGGGGCGGGGCGGAAGATCGCGCCGTCACGCGGCGTACGGTATCCCTCGCCTGACGTGTTGCCGCTCCAGACGAGATATTCCGAGCCGGTCCAGACCCCGACCGCATACCGATCGATCAGCGGCGCCTCCGGCACCGTCAGACGCGGAGGCGCGGCAACTCGCGCCAGGCGACGAGGAACGCCTCCTGGGTCACGTCGTCTGCCTGCTCGGGCCCGGCCACGATCACGGCCAGCCGGTGGAGATGGGCCAGATGGAGGT
>JALYPW010000296.1 GCA_030856145.1 Chloroflexota bacterium
GTCCCCGACCGCGACGGCCGCCGTCGACGAGGCACGGATCACCGTCGCGAACGTGACCCGCGCGAACGACCTGATCGGCGGCCGGACGATCGCGTTCGGTCGCGTCGGGCCGGACGCGTTCGCGGTCAAGCTCGGCGTCGACGACGGCCTGGTCCACACGGCGGCCAGCGCCGACGGGTGGTGGTCGATGTGGTGGCCCGGCGTGTCCCGCGCGAGCAGCTACTCGGCGGTCGATGCCCGGAACCTGGTGATCGGTGCCGTCATCGACGCGCCGGTCGGCGAGGTCGTGGCGGCGGTCGGGCCGGCTTCCTGGTGGCTCGATCCGAACGCGCCCGAGCCGACCGCAGCCTCGACCACGATCCGGGCGCTCGTCCTCGAGGAGTCGTGCGCGAGCGGACGGACGCCGGAAGGACGGGTCGATCCCCCCGCAATCGAGCTTGACGACACGACGGTCACGGTGACGTTCGTGATCCGCCAGCAACCCGGCGATGGCCAGGATTGCCAGGGCACCGCCCCGTTCCCGGTCGAGTTCACCCTGCCCGAGCCCCTGGGTGCCCGGACCCTCCTCGACGGCGGCGAGACGCCGCCGCGCAAGGCTGGCGAGCCGCCCGCCGGCTGACCTACCGTGCGGCCTCACGTCGCTCGCAGGCGCTACGTCGTCCGAGATCGAACGCCGTTCACGATCACCTCTGTTTCCAGGGTTCGTCCGAAATCGGCGTCCGAAATGCGGCGAAGGCTACGGGCCGAGCAGCGCAAGTGGCACGACGGCGATCCCGTCGGGGCGTCGATATGCCTCTGGGCCGGTCGTGATGATGGCCGCATCGAGGAGGTCTTCGCCGATCAGCTCACGAAGCCAGTGCAGATGACGGGCGTCGTTGTCGTCGACCGTGCGAGTCAGCTTGACCTCGATCGCGACGACGCGCTGGTCGCCTCGGGCGACGATCAGGTCCACTTCGTGCTCCCCACCTCGAGTTCGGAGGTGGAAGACCGATGCCTCAGCCGATTGGGCGCCGGTGCGCACCTCGAGGGTGGCGAGTGACTCGAACAACGCCCCGAGCAGGGTCCCGTCACGAGGCACTCGCGGACTCGCCGAACGACCCTCAAGAAGCGCGTCGATGCCGATGCCGAGCAGGCGGGTCGCCAGCGCGGGGTCGGCGAGTTGGTGCTTCGGCGGGGATCCCAATCTGGAGATGTGGCTGCGTGTCGGCAGCCATGCCGGGACCGGTTCGACAATCCACAGGCGTTGGAGGATGTCGTTGTACGGCTGGGTGGTCGACTTTGCCGGCTTCTCGCCGTGGCCACCCGTGGCCGCGTCGCGGATCGTTTCGAAAGATGCCGTCGTTGACATCGCAGCGGCGTAGGCGGTCATCCAGCGCCGCAACACGGCGGGATTGCGGACAGTGCGGCCCATTTCGGTGAAGTCGTGTTCGATGATCCGTTCGAGGTAGCCGTCCAGTTGCGCTCGAAGCGCACGGTCCTGGAGATGGCGCAAGCCTGGGAAGCCCGACGTGACTACCTCTCGTGTGTAGTCCTCGAGCGTGAGATTGGTCACGCCCGCGATCGCCGGACGATCGCCGGCGAGGAGGGCACGCAGGCTCACGGTCGGCTTTTCGAGGCCTCGCTCGGACAGGGTGAGTGGGCGCATCCGAATCGTCACGATCCTGCCCGCCCCCGAGTGGGTCGGCGCGTCGGTCGGGGTCGCCGAGCCCGTGAGCAGGTACTGGCCGGCCTGGTGGTCGGCATCAACGGCGCGTCGGACCACGTCCCATGACTCGGGGATCCGTTGCCACTCGTCGATGAGGACGGGCCGGTCGCCGAGGACGAGACGCATCGGGTCACCCAGGGCGACCGCCCGCTGGCCGGGATCGTCGAGCCGGTAGGTGGTCCTGGCACGACGCTCGGCGGTCGCTGTCTTGCCGACGCCCTTGGGTCCCTCGATCGCGATCGCGGCGATGCCAGTCATCAGGGTGTCGAGTTCATCGTCGACGATTCGAGGTCTGTAACCGCCCATCAGACTCCCAGCGTGCCGCGTTCTACGCTACCGATTGGCGGTCGCAAACGCTACCGATTGGCGGAAGCCTACTTGCGGCGTGACCGCCGGTCAACTCGGGTTCGGCGAACCGTCCCCGCATCATCAGGCGGGAATTCCGTACTGGCTCCCTGCGCCGAACGCCATACGCCACCGGAGCGCGCATTAGCAGGCATGTTGGCTGCGAGCGACGCGTTTGAACGCAGAATTAGCCTTCGAGGACTAACTCTGGTCGGTGCGGGCGTGGGAAGCGGTCCGTTCGTCGCCTAAGGACGTCCTGGGTGGCGAATGGCGATTTTCGGCGCGGCTCACCGGGCGGGCCGCCGATCAGGCGAAGACCCGCTGGACCTCGATGAGGCCGGCGCACAGGGCGTCGACGTCGGCACGCGTCGAGTAGACCTGGAACGAGGCCCGGGCGGTCGCCGCGAGATCCAGGCGCTCGTGGAGCGGCATCGTGCAGTGGTGGCCGGCCCGGACGGCGATCCCGAACCGGTCGAGCACCTGGGCGACGTCGTGGGGATGGATCCCGGGCAGGTTGAACGGGACGACGCCGCCGCGCAGATCCCCCGACATCGGCCCGTACAGCTCGATCCCGGGCACCCGCGCGGGCAGCTGTTCAAGGGCGTAGGCGACGAGGTCGCGCTCGTGAAGCCGGACGTTGTCCATCCCGATCGCGCCGAGGTACTCCGCCGCCACGCCGAGCCCGATCGCGTCGCCGACGGCCGGCGTGCCCGCCTCGAACTTCCACGGGATGTCGTTGAACTCGCTGCGCCGGAGGTGGACCTCGCGGATCATCTCGCCGCCCGACAGGAACGGCGGCATCGCCTCGAGCAGCTCGCGCCGGGCCCACAGCGCACCCGAGCCCATTGGGGCCAGCATCTTGTGGCCGGAGAAGGCGTAGAAGTCGGCGCCCAGCTCCTGGACGTCGACCGGGACATGGGGCACGGCCTGGGCGCCGTCGACGAGGACGAGCGCGCCCGCCGCGTGGGCCATCTCGACCATCTCGCGGACCGGGTTGATCGTACCCAGCGTGTTCGAGACGTGGGTGAACGCAACGAGCTTCGGGCGGAGCTTGAGAAGGACCTCGAACACATCGAGGCGCAGGATCCCGTCGTCGGTGATCGGGATGAACTCGAGGTCGCCGTCGCGCTCCTGGACGAGGAGCTGCCACGGGACGAGGTTGGCGTGGTGCTCCATCTCGGTCAGCACGATCGCATCGCCCTGGTTGATGTTCTTGCGGCCCCACGAGTACGCGACGAGATTGATCGCCTCGGTCGCGTTGCGGGTGAACACGATCTCGTGGGCGTCAGGCGCGTTGATGAACCGGGCGACCTTCGCCCGCGCCTTCTCGTACTCGGCTGTCGCCTTCTCGCCGATCGTGTAGATCCCGCGATGGACGTTGGCGTTGTACTCGCGGTAGTAGCCGTCGATCGCATCGAGGACGACCTGCGGCTTCTGCGACGTCGAGGCCGAGTCGAGATAGACCAGCGGGTGGCCGTTGATCTCCTGGTCGAGGATCGGAAAGTCGCGCCGGACGACGGCCGGGTCGAAGCCGGCGGGGGCGCCCGACGACGAAGCTGCGGCGGCCACGGCGGGCTCGGTCTCGATCGCCAAGGTCGGGTCCGCCCGGCTAGCGGGCGGCCTCCACGGGCTGATGCGCCGCCTCGAGCTCGGCACCCGCCGGCGCCTGGGGAACGAGGAGCGCATCGTCGGGAACGTTGATCTCGAGCCCGGCCTCGCGCAGGATCGGGCCATAGCCCTCGTCCTCGAGCCGGAGGGCGAGGTCCTTGCCGCCGCTCTTGACGATCCGGCCCTCGGCCAGGACGTGGACGACGTCCGGGGTGATGTAGTTGAGCAGTCGCTGGTAGTGGGTGATGAGGAGGACGCCGAGCTCCGGGTTGAGCATCGCGTTGACGCCCTCGGCGACGATCCGCAGGGCGTCGATGTCGAGCCCTGAATCGGTCTCGTCGAGGATTGCGATCTGGGGCTCGATCACCGCCATCTGGAGCATCTCGAGGCGCTTCTTCTCGCCGCCGCTGAAGCCCTCGTTGACGTAGCGCGACGCGAAGCTCTCGTCCATCCGGAGCATCGCCATCTTCTCCCGCATCTTGTTGCGGAAGTCGCGCATGGCGATGCCGCCCTTGATCGCGTCGGTCGGATCGATGTCCGGGTTCTTGTCGATGCCCTGGAGCTTCGCGTTGAGGGCCGACCGGATGAAGC
>JALYPW010000308.1 GCA_030856145.1 Chloroflexota bacterium
AATGACCCTGGAGGAGATCGCAGCCGGCAAGGATGAGCAATTCGCGCTGCCGCGGATGTTCGACTCCTTCGGCGGTCACCGTCAGACCGAACGCCTGGCCCAGGCTGACGATCGCGGCGACGATCGCGGCGACGATCGCGGCGCTCGTTCGGCAGCAGCCGCTCGAGAACGGAATCCTGGCCGCGGGACATCGGGTCGTCGCTCACCACGCTTTCGTCCGTCGTCACTCCAGGTAGTCCTTGAGCTTCCGCGACCGGCTCGGGTGACGGAGCTTGCGGAGGGCCTTCGCCTCGATCTGGCGGATCCGCTCGCGGGTCACGTTGAACTCGCGGCCGACCTCCTCGAGCGTCCGCGCCCGCCCGTCCTCCAGCCCGAACCGGAGCTGGAGCACGCGCCGCTCCCGGCCGGTCAGCGAGTCCAACACGGCCTCGACCTGCTCCTTGAGCAGCTGGTGCGACGCCGCCTCGGCCGGCGCCAAGGCCCCCCGATCCTCGATGAAGTCGCCGAGGTGGGAGTCCTCCTCCTCGCCGATCGGGGTCTCGAGGGAGACCGGCTCCTGCGAGACCTTGATGATCTCGCGAACCTTCTCGGGCGTGACCTGGACCTCCTGGCCCTTCGACATCGCCTCGGCGATCTCCTCGACCGTCGGCTCCCGGCCGAGCTCCTGGAGCAGCTGGCGCGAGACGCGGATCAGGCGGTTGATCGTCTCGACCATGTGGACCGGGATCCGGATCGTCCGGGCCTGGTCGGCGATCGCCCGGGTGATCGCCTGGCGAATCCACCACGTGGCATACGTCGAGAACTTGAACCCCTTCTCGAAGTCGAACTTCTCGACTGCCCGGATCAGCCCGATGTTGCCCTCCTGGATCAGGTCCAGGAACGACATTCCGCGGCCGATGTACTTCTTCGCGATCGACACGACCAGGCGCAGGTTGGCAGACGTCAGCTGCTCGCGCGCGTCCCGCCCGATCCGGACGAGCTCGCCCTTGCGGACGGCCAGCTTCGTGTTGAGGGGAACCTCCGGATCGAAGCCCATCCGCTTGAACAGGTCGGCGTCGTTGCCTGTGGTCACCCAGCGCTCGAGGGCCGGGAACGCGACGTCGTCACGGCTCCAGTCGTAGATCGCCCGGAGTCCGACGTTGTCGCGCGAGTCGAGGTCGCCGTTGTGGACGGCGAGGTAGGCCCAGTCGAGGAGGACGATGAACGCCTCGGGCGTCGGAGTGTCGGTGTAGGCCGCAACGAGCTTGCGGGCTTCCTTCAGCAGGTTCTTCGTCCCGTCGGTGGTCGCATCGCGGCCGGCCTTGATCAGGTGGAAGTCCGGCGGCGCGACGAGCAGATCCTTCGCCGCCTTGGCATGGATCGCGTCGTGGACGAGGCGATGGGCCTCCTCGCCGAGCGGCAGGCGGTGCTGGAGCTTCGTCGAGCGGGTCTTGCGCTCGGTGTCGTGGAGGGTCCACTCGTGGAGCGACACGATCCCCTTCCACGGCGCCTCGACGAGCTGCTCGCCGAGCTCGATCGCCTTGGCCAGGACGACCTCCTCCTCGGCCGTGAGAAGGGCGACCTTGCCGATCTCCTTGAGGTACATCCGAACCGGGTCGTCGATCCCGATCATGTCGGCGCTGATCGCGTCGAGCTCCTCGGCGGTCGGCTCGTCGACTTCCTTCGGGTCGAGCTTCGCCGGCGCCTCGCTCGGCATCTTGTTGTCGACGACCGCGCCGTCCTCGCCGATCACCTCGACCCCGACATCGCCCGCCTCGGGCGGCGTGGCGCCGTCGGTGCCCGGCTCCGCGCCGAGCTCCAGATCGTCGTCGTCCTCGTCCTCGTCGCCGTCGCTCGCGACCTTCGGCAGGACGATCTTCGTCGCGCGCAGGTTGCGGGTGGCGAGGCGGGCCTCCTCGACGTCGGCCCTGGCCCGGCGGGGCCGGGTCAGAACGGCCTCGACGAGCTGCTTGTCCAACGGATCAGCCATCAGTGTGCCTCCGGGGTGTTCGGGACGCGGGACGTGACGGTGGTGGTCATGGGCTCAGGCGCGAACGAGAACCGTGGCTTGCTCGATCTGGCGATCGACCGCTCGGCGGGATTCGAGGTTCTGGCGCTGGAGGTCGAGGAGCCGGGTGACGGTCTCGCGCTCGCCGCGACCCTCGGCCGCGAGGAGCTCCGAGCCGACCCAGTCGGCGCGCTCGTCGAGCCGGTTCCGCTCGAGACGGAGCAGGCAGCGATCGACGGCGTAGGTGATCCGCTCGGGCGAGATCCGGGCGAGATCCGGCGACGGCCGGGCGAGGATCGCCTGGGCGAGGGCCCGGATCTCGTCGTCGAGGCCGGCCATCAGGGTCGACATCGAGAACGGCGGGTGGACGCCCTGGTCGTTCGACTCGCGCTGAAGGACGATCGCCCGGAAGAGCTCGCGGGCCGGCGTCGACGGCAGCTGGTCCGGTCCGATCTCGTCGGACGCCCGGAGCTGCTGGTCGGGAACGAGCAGGATCAGGCGGAGGAGCTCCTCCTCGACCGGGGTGATCGCGGCCAGGATCCGGTCGACCGGCAGGGCGTCGGCAGCGCCGATGACCGCGTCGGCGGTGATCCGGCCCTGGACGGCGGTCGCGTCGGCGCGCCGATGGAGGACCTCGAGGACCGTCCGCTCCTCGACCCCCGACAGGCGCTGGATCGTCTGGAGGTAGGCGTCGCGCATGACCGGGCTCGGGATCGCCCGGAGGGTCGGCACGATCGCGTCCACGAAGCGGGACTTGCCGCCGGGCGAGCGCAGGTCGTAGGCCTTGCTGTGCTGGTCGATCAGGTACTCGACGATCGGCTGGGCGGTCCGGACCTCCTCGCGCCACAGGTCGGGCGACTCGCGGAGCACCTCATCGGGGTCCTTGCCGTCGGGCAGGCGAACGACCCGGACCTCGTCGAGCTCGACCCCGGTATCGGCCGCCGCGAGCTGGCCGATCAGCGACTCGAGGGCCTGGGCGCCGAACGTCCCGGCCTTCTCGCCGGCCGCGTCGACGTCGTAGGCGAGGGCGATCTTCGTCGCGTAGCGGGTCAGGAGCGCGACCTGGCCGGGCGTGAGGGCGGTCCCGAGCGAGGCCACGACGTTGTCGAAGCCGGCCTGGTGGGCCATGAGGGCGTCCGTGTAGCCCTCGACGATGACCGCCTGGCCGGTCTTGCGGATCGCGCCCTTCGCGCGATCGATCAGGTACAGCGTCCGGCTCTTGTCGAAGAGCGGGGTCGCGGGCGAGTTGAGGTACTTGGGCCCATGGTCCCCGCCGTCGTCGGTGGCGCCGCCCAGGATCCGCCCGCCGAGCCCGACCGGGCCGCCGTTCGCGTCCCGGATCGGGAAGATCACCCGCTCCCGGAAGCGGTCGTAGACACCGCCCCGGGCTGACTGGCGCGACTGGGCCAGCCCGACCTCGACGAGCTCCTCGGCCCGGACCTGGCGCTTCGCGGCGAGGGTCCGGGCGAGCTGGTCCCAGCCACCGGGCGCGTAGCCGAGCTGGAATGTCGCGATCGAGGCATCGGTGATACCACGTCCGCGGAGGTAGTCGAGGGCCGGCTGGCCCGTCTTCGAGCCGGTCAGGACGGCGTGGTAAAAGGCGATCGCGCTCTCCATCACATCGCGCAGGCGGGCCTTGCGGGCGTCCTCGCGGGTCGTTCGCTCGTCGATCTCGACGCCGGCCTTGGCGGCCAGGACCTTGAGCGCCTCGGGGAAGGACAGGCCGTCGCGCTTCATCACGAAGCTGAAGATGTCGCCGCCCTCGCCGCAGCCGAAGCACTTCCAGGAGTCGCGGGCGGGCGTCACGGTGAAGGACGGCGTCTTCTCGCCATGGAACGGGCAGAGGCCCTTGAAGGTGGACCCTGCCTTCTTGAGCTGAACGGTCTCGCCGACGACGTCGACGACGCTCAGCTTGTTCTTCACCTCGGCCGCGACACCGACCGCCACGCTGGCCCTCCTGCCCGGTTGCTGCTGCCGGGCCCGATCGTCCGGCATGACGACCGGACGGTCCCGATCACCCCTGGCCGGCATGCGCCGGACATGACTGTGGGCTTGTCAAGTCTTGACAAGCCGCTCGGGGCGAAGAATAGCACCCGTCGAGGGCTTGACAAGGGTCTTGACAGGCTCAGCCGTAGCCCACGTTGCTGTCAGGATTCCATCGTGGCTTCGGCTCGAGCAGGGTGTCGCCGCGGAGAACCCGTGAGTCCTCGATGTCTTCATCGACGCAGCCATGCAGCATGGACGCCGCTGCGATCGTCAGGATCAACCTCGATCAGACCCTCGCGGCGGAGCATGCCGAGGACCAGGCGAATCGTCTGATCGCTCACGCCGGGAAGGGCAGCGCGCACGTCGCGGACCCGGAACCGTCGCGGCGCGTGCTCGAGCACATATCGGCGGACCTGTTCCTGTTTGGATCCGGTCGCGAGCGTTCGCTGGGCGGCGATCCTTGACTCGAAGTCGTCGTAGGCGTCGGTCAGGACGCCGACGAGATACGTGATCCAAGGCCAGACGTCGTGCGTCCCCTCGTGCCAGCGGCGTTGTGATGAGTAGAGGGCGTCGTAGTACGCGTCCTTCGTCTCGAACATCCGCTGCTCGACGCTCACGTAGCGCGACACCTCGTAGCCCTCCTGGAGCAGTGCGTGAGTCGTCATCAGCCTCGCCAATCTGCCGTTCCCATCGGCGACTGGATGAATCGCCAGGAAGTCGAGAACGAGCGCCCCGATCAGCAGGATCGGGTGGGCCACCCGAGCCTTCGTCGCACTCTGATAGCGCACGAACAGATCGGGCAGCAGGAACTCCGTCTCTCGGGGGGACGGCGGTGTGAAGAGGATCTCGCGATGGCCCCGCGCATCGGAGGCGATCAAGTTCTGATCGGTCTTCAGTCGTCCCCCGCCACCGTCGGTGTGGCCGAACAGAAGGCGATGCAGGTGCAGGACGTAGGGCGTCGAGAGCGCCTCGAGCCCGCTCGAGCGCGTCATCTCGTCCATCGCGTCCCGGTAGCCGGCGAACTCGCGTTCATTGCGGTTGCGGAAGCGCCCCGGCTCCGCCCCCTCCGCAGCCAGGCCGGAGATGCGAGCGACATCGACCACGACGCCCTCGATCGCGCTCGACGCGGTGATCGATTGAACCCGGGTCGTCTCGGCCAGGGCGTCGAGGAGCTGGGGAAGCTGATCTCGGTACATTCCCTCGCGCCCGCGTCCCACATCGAGGCGGGCGAGGAGGGCACCCAGGGGGACCGGCTGCGAGCCGAAGGTCCGGTCGAGATCCACGAAGCTGCGCATCCACCAACGTCCTATAATCTACCTAATCGAGACCCATCTTAGGTAGATTAGCTGCAATTGGTGGGTCAAGTCAACCGCTGCGCCCCGTCGCCCACCGGCCGATCGTCGACGGAATCCGACTTTTGTCATGCATTCCGTCTGATCCGTGGTCGCTGTCGCTGGACCGACCGCAGTTCCTGTGCCGCATCATCGAGTGACGACGATCGTCGGCCCGATACTGGAGCTTGACCCATGGAAGAACAGGACGTCCGCGGCCGCGCCGAAGCCCTCTGCACCGCGCTGGTCAGCGGCGACATCGAGACGGCGACGGCCGACTTCAGCGCCGAGCTGCGCCAGAATCTCGGCGAGGTGATCGCCCTCCTGCCCCTGCCGGTCACCGAGGCGACCGTTGATTCGATTGAACGCGGCGGCAGTTCGGCGTTCGTGGCGATCCTGAACCTCGTCGGCGAGGCCGAGACCGTCCAGGTCCAGACCCGCTGGAAGGATCGCGACGGAGCCCCGACGGTCATCGAGGCGAGCCATCTCAGCCGAGTCGAAACGGAGATCCCGAGCGACGGCGAGGACGGCGATGACCGCGAGGACGGTTCAGGAGACGCGCCCGGCTGACGATCAGCTCGCCACGTCAGCGTTTGGCTCCGGGTCGATCCGGCCGCCCCGGACCGTCGCGCCAACCACGATCGCGCCCGCGATCAGGACCGCGTTCTTGATGATGTACTGGCCCTCGAGCGTTGGCGCGTACGGGAAGCGCAGGAATGTCTCGGCCGGGAAGATCACGAGCGGCGTCAGCGTCCCGAGCATCTGCAGGAAGAGCAGGAGCAGGGTCGCCCGAATCGCGATCCCGGTCAGCAGTCCCACGCCGATCAGGCACTCCCAGATCGCGAGGGCAGGCACGGCCAGAGACGGCGGCACGATCCCGAAGCTCAGGACTTCGATCGTCCGGGCGGCCAGGCTCTCGGCAGGACTCAGGCCGGGCACGAGCTTCAGGGCGCCGAACCACAGGAACACGATCCCGAGGGCGATCCGCAGGAGCGG
>JALYPW010000311.1 GCA_030856145.1 Chloroflexota bacterium
GAGGTTGGCGCCGTCGGCGGGTTCGGCGGGCCCGACGACGGGCGAGCCGCCGGGCGGCGCGGGTGCGGCCGGATCGGGCGGCTCGGCGGAGTCTCGATGGGATCGCGGGTCGAGTCGGCCAATGCGCTCTCGCTGGAGATCGGGTCGGCGCCGGACGGGCGGGCCGGCAGCGCGCTCAGGACCCGCTCAGTACTGGATGACGCTGGTGACGCGCCGGCCGTCGAGCCGGTCGCGGCCCTTGAGCGAGTTGAGCTCGACAAGGAACGCCAACCCGACGACGTCGCCCTTCAGCCGCTCGACCAGCTCGATCGTGCCCTTGACGGTTCCACCCGTTGCGAGCAGGTCGTCGACGATCAGGACCTTCTGGCCGGGCGCGATCGCATCGCGATGGATCTCGAGGGTGTTGGAGCCGTATTCGAGTGCGTACTCGACCGTGATCGTCTCAGCCGGCAGCTTGCCCAGCTTGCGAACGGGAACGAGACCGGCTCCGAGCTGGTAGGCCATCGCGGCGCTGAAGATGAACCCGCGCGACTCCATCCCGACGACCACGTCGATCTGCTCACCGACATACGGGGCGAGCATCTGGTCGATCGATTCCTTGTACGCCACCCGATCCTTCAGCAGGGTCGTGATGTCGTAGAAGAGGATCCCGGGCTTGGGGAAGTCGGGGATCTCGCGGATCTTGGCGCGAAGCTCCTCGGCGGACATCGGTCGAGGGTCCTCCTGCTGGGGCGAGCCGCCGGTCGGGCTCCGGCGCGGACGGTGGCCAAGTCTACCCCACGGCCTCGACGGCGCCCGTGGTCTGGCTCCGTGAACCCGACGCCGCGTGCCGTCCCAGCCGCGAGGTCAGCCCGAGGCCGACGACAGCCACCACGGTCGCGATCCCGAACGTCGCCGCGAGCCCGACCCAGGCAGGCTCCCCGGCCCGAGCCCCGAACGCGATCAGCGCCCCGCCGATCCCGGCGCCGAGGGCGGTTCCGAGGACGTCGGATAGCTGGAGTCCCGCGGTCGCGGCGCCCTGTTCGGCGAGCGGCGCCTCGCGCAGGACGACGAGCGACAGGGTCGAATAGGACAGTCCCATGCCGAAGCCCGCGACGCCCCACATCGCCACGCCGACGACGAGCGGCACGTCCGGCGAGAGGATCGTCGCGAACCCGACGATCCCGACGATGAGGGTCGCGAAGCCTGCGACGAGGAACCGGCCCGGGCCGATCCGGGCGACGTGGTGGGCCTGGAGCCAGGCGCCGGCGGTCCACGTCAACGTTGCCGACGTGAACACGATCCCGGACACGATCGCCGGGGCGCCGCGCCACTCCTGGACCGCCAGCGGGACATAGACGTCGGCGCAGAAGAAGGCGAACGTCATGAACCCGCGGAGCAGGATCGCGGTCGGCAGGCCCGTTGCCGCCCGGATCGTGCCTGGCGGCGTGAGGCGGGCGAACGCGGGCGTGCCGATCAGGACGCCGAGGACGATCAGGACGAGCGGAAACGGCGAGACGTTCGAGAGGCCCGAGACCGCGAGCCCGGCACCGACGACGAGGACCACCGCCATCGGCAGTCGCCGGCGGGCATCACTCGAGGCGCGTCCGT
The DNA here is from genome assembly GCA_030856145.1 of Chloroflexota bacterium. Taxonomy (GTDB): domain Bacteria; phylum Chloroflexota; class Limnocylindria; order Limnocylindrales; family CSP1-4; genus CF-46. The sequence continues at coordinate 1,591 of JALYPW010000311.1, forward strand.
CGTCGCCGGCCGCGGCGGTCGATGGCTCGGATGTGCCCGGACCGACGGCCCGGATCGAGGGCAGGGTCAGCCACGCCGCGACCGCGATGATCGGCAGGAGGCCGATGAAGACGAGCCGCCAGTGCCAGGTCTCGGCGACGAATGCAGCGACGGTCGGGCCGATGACGCCGGGCAGGACCCACGCCGTCGAGAGCGTCGCGAACATCCGCGGCCGAAGGTGCTCGGGCATCGCCCGCGCGATCGAGACATAGGCGACCGCCGGGATCGCGCCTGCCCCGAAGCCCTGAATCACCCGGGCCACGACGAGGATCGCCATGGATGGGGCGAACCCCCCGATCAGCAGGCCGATGGCGAACAAGCCGATCCCCATCAGGAACGGTCGGGTCAGCCCGCCTCGATCGATCAGCATCCCGGCAACGACGATCCCGAGCAGATTGCCGAGGAAGAACCCGGAGAAGACCCAGCCGTACAGGTCGATGCCGCCGAGGTCGCGGGCGACGATCGGCATGATCGTCGAGACGGCAAGGGCTTCCGAGGCGACGATCGTGACGTTCAGCACCAGCCCGATCGTCAGAGCCCGCCGGCGCGCCGACCAGACGCTGTCCGATGGAGGTGGGCCCGCCCGGTCGGGCGTCGAGGTTCCGTCGTTCACCGCGTCAGAATGCCCGGTCGGCGCCCCGCGCGCCGTGGACGGATGTCAGGTGGATCGGCCAGAATGTCCGCCATGGACGTCGTCGCTTCACATCCCGAGACCGTGGGCACGCCATCGCCGGACACCGATCCGGGCCGGGGGATGGTCGAGTCCATCCACATCGCCGACCTCGCCGGCAGCCCGATGCGGCCGGCCGCGCGGGTGCGTGCGATCGCCGACGTCGGGCTCGAGGGTGACCGCTACGCCACCGTCGCCGGCCACTACTCCGGCGACGCGAAGGACGACCGGCAGATCACCCTGATCGAGGCCGAGGAGATCGAGGCGTTCACGGCCCGGACCGCAAACGAGCTGGCTCCGGGCGAGACGCGCCGGAACGTGACGACCCGCGGGATTCGCCTGAATGCCCTCGTCGGGCGCCGGTTCCGGATCGGCCCGGTCGAGTGCGAGGGGACCCGCCTGTGCGAGCCGTGCCAGTACCTGGTGGACCTGCTGGGCAAGCCGGTCCTCGAACCGCTCGTCCATCGAGCGGGGTTGCGGGCGCGAATCCTGACCGGCGGCGAGATCACGCTCGGCGACGAGGTGGTCGCGCTGGACTGAGGCCGCGCCGCCGGCCGATCCTGCACCGAGTGGGTCACCCGACGGCTGGGTCATTGCTCGGACGACGTCTGATGCGTTGGATGCACGGAACAGCGGGCCAAGGCACGAATCACGTCCGGCGTCAGCCGACGCCGGCCGTCCGGACGTCGGTTCATGCAGTCGGTGCACCAAGCGCGCCCGCCACGGTCGAGTCGCGCGGTCCGGTTGGTTCACGCACGCTGAGCTCAGGTAGAGCCGGCGAGCTTCGCGGGCCATCTCCGCCCGGGCGCCCGATTCGATCAGCGGCGCCCGATGGGCTCGACCGGATCCGGGTTGCCGATCTCGATCGGCGCGCCGCGCGGGCCGGCCGCCCAGCGCGCCGCGTTGGCGATCACCTGGCGGACCATCGGCTGGACGTACGTCGGATGCGTCTCGTGGCCGGGCCGGAAGTAGAAGATCCGGCCGCGGCCCCGGCTCCAGCAGGCGCCGCTCCGGAAGACCTCGCCGCCCTCGAACCAGCTGATCAGGACGAGCTGTTCCGGGGCCGGCACATCGAACGGCTCGCCGTACATCTCCTCCTCGTCGAGGACGAACGACTCACCGAGACCGTCGGCGATCGGATGCGATCGATCGACGACCCAGACCCGCTCGCGCTCGCCGGCCTCGCGCCACTTCAGGTCGGCGGTCGTGCCCATCAGTCGCCGGAAGATCTTGGAGTGGTGGCCCGAGTGGAGGACGATCAGGCCCATCCCGTCGAGGACCCGGCTCTGGATCCGGTCGACGATCGCATCGTCCACCTCGTCGTGGGCGACGTGGCCCCACCACGTGAGGACGTCGGTCGCCGCGAGGACCTCCTCGGTCAGGCCGTGCTCGGGCTCGTCGAGGGTCGCGGTGCCGACGTCGAATCCGGTGGCCCGCAGCCCGGCCGCGATCACCTCGTGGATTCCGTCGGGATAGACCGCGCCGACTGCGGCATCGGACCGTTCCTGGCGATGCTCGTTCCAGACCGTGACGCGGGTCATCGGCCGGCCACGCCGATCGCCGCCTGGTCTCGACTCGGCAGCCGCACGACAGCGCCGGCGTTTGCCGCGGACTCGCGGATCGCGTCCCACAGGCGGGCCATCCGGAGGCCGACCTCGGGCGGGCTAGGGTTCGGGATCCGACCGGTCCGGACGTTCAGGAACTGTTCCCAGACCGGCAGCCCGGCGACGGCCCGGACCTTGCGAAGGCCGGGAGCACCCGCCTTCTGGATCTCGAGGGTCTCGCCCCAGATGCCGGTCTTCAGGATCGCCCGGGTCGTGAACACCCGGATCTCGGAGTGGCATGACGGGATTGCGCTGCCGCACGCGTTCATCGTGACGAGCGCCCCCGACGCGAGCCTGCCCATGACGGTCGCCCGGATGTCGACCGGCCGGCCGTCGTCCTCGAGCCAGGCGGCGACCTCGGCGAAATCCTCGCCGGCCAGGTCGGCGACGGTGTTCAGCATGTGGGCGCCTGTGTCGAACATGAAGCCGCCGCCGGAGAGGGCGGGCTCCTGGCGCCACGTTCCGGTCGTGAGGGTCGCCCAGTCCTGCCAGGCGGTCGCGCTGATGTTCAGGATCGGTCCGAGCTCGCCCGACCGCAGGAGGCGCGCCGCCTCGCGGACCTGAGGCGAGAGGCTGCCCTGGAACGCGACGACGAGCAGCCGCCCGGTCCGGTCGCGCGTCGCGATCAGGGCCTCGGCCTCGTCGGCACTGAGGACCATCGGCTTCTCGAGCAGGACGTCGAGGCCGGCCTCGAGCGCAGCAGTGGCCTGGGCGAAGTGGAACGCGTGCGGGGTGATGATGAAGACGGCGTCGAGGTCGGGCCGGAACCGAGCGATGAACTGCGCCCAGTCCGGTTCGTTGGCCGGGGCGGGCCTGCCCTGACGGTCGAACAGCTCGACGACCTGGGCGTAGGCCGCCGGGGAGGGCTCGCACACGGCGACGACCGTCGTGTCGTCCCGGACGAGGATGTCGGCGAGGTGGCTGCGCGCCATCACCCCCGCACCGATGAACCCCACCCGGGTGTTCTGTCCGTCCGTCATCCGTCGTCCCTTCGTCCGTCTCGTGTTCGCGCCCCGTCGCGCGCTCGGATCAACGCTACCGGATCAGGCTGACCCGGGGCGAGGACGGATCGGCTCGGACCCTCACAGGAGCGCGACCGGGCGGCAGTCCGCCGGAATATTCGCCGTCCACTCACGGGCCACCGATCCAGCGGACGTTTTTCGAGCTGATCTTCCGCCGTTGCAGTCCCTGGGCGTGTATTCGATCAACAAGGGCCGGCGGCGCAAACCGGGCGGATGCTACCGACCGACATCGCCGCCCTGGATCGCCGGGCCGCCTGGACTTCCTCCAGTTCGTCGAGGAGACCGAAGCTCGGCCCGACTGAGGTTGGCCCGGGGACATCCCCTGATCAGGTGCCGGCGAGACGCTCCACGACCGGCCCGAGCTCGTCGAGCGAACCCACCAGGAACGACGAGATCCCGAGTCGCTCGCGGAGCTCCAAGAACTTCTCGACGAACCGGTCGTGCGAGCCGATGAAGATGTGGGGCGAATCGATGACCTCCTGCTCGGTCATCTCGACCCCCGTCCGCTCGCGCATCCGGTCGATCACCTTGCGCGCCTCGCCGTGCAGGTCGTCGGTCAGCGTGATCGGCCATTGCGACGGGTAGACGTTGAACGTCAGGCCGTCAAACCGCTCGCCGGCCGCCGCCCGGACCCAGCCGAGCTTCTCTTCGGTGGCCTGCCACGTGATCGAGTCGGGATCCGGTCGCTGGCCCGACAGGATCCGCGGCGCCAGCCCGACGATGTCCGCCTCGCGCGCGGCCAGCTCGAGGGTCGAGCGACCGCCGCCGCCGATGAAGATCGGTGGGTGGGGGCGCTGGACGGGCTTCGGGTATGCGTCGTAGTCGGTGATCGTGTAGTGCTCGCCCACGAACGAGAACGCGCTCGGCCCGAAGCAGCCCTTGATCACGATACGGGACCGGCGCGAGCTGGGGCACGAGGTGGTCGGGCAGGATGAAGGTCGTGGCCCCGAGGTCCTCGGCCATCCGGGCGCGTTCACCGAGCTCGCGAGCGGTCGTCACGTCGGACGCGTCGGC
>JALYPW010000319.1 GCA_030856145.1 Chloroflexota bacterium
GCGCTGGCTTCGGCAGCCGCGCCCGAACTCGTCGCCCCCGACACGGTCGCGACCGGAGTGGTGGCCGACGCGGACCTGGTCGAGCGTGTCGTCGCGAGCCGGGTCCTCCATCGCGGCCGTTACCTCGAGTTCCGGGTGGACACGATCGAGCGGGCCGACGGCAGCCGATCCGAGCGGGACATTGCTGGCCATCCCGGGGCCGTTGCGGTCGTCGCGATCGATGCCGACGATCGGGTCCTGCTCGTCCGCCAGTGGCGAACCGCGGCCGGGCGAGTCCTCATCGAGATCCCGGCCGGAACGCTCGACGTCGACCCCACGACGGGCGCGATCGAGGATCCCGAGCTCGCGATCCGGCGCGAGCTGGAGGAGGAGACGGGGTACCGCGCCGGCACCTGGCAGCGCCTGACATCGTTCTTCACGGCACCCGGCTTCACGAGCGAGCACATGACCCTGTACCTGGCGAAGGACCTCGTTCCTGCCCACCCGGATGAGCGCCTCGGACCGGACGAGGACGAGGACCTCCGCCTCGAGCGCCGGCCGTTCGGCGAGGCGCTGGCGGCCGTGGAGCGCGGCGACATCGTGGACGCGAAGTCGATCGTCGGGCTGCTCTGGGTCGCTCGTCACCGGCTGCTCAGGCCATGACGGACAACGCCGTTCGTCGCGCTGCTGGCTCGGCCACGATCGAGCTGAACGTCGAGGCGGCCAACGACCGGGCGCTCGGGCTCTATCGCCGGACGGGCTTCACGGCCAAAGTGGAGTGGCCCCACTACGCGCTGTTGGCCAGCCCCCCGTCGGCCAGCACCCGCGCGACCCGCGCCTGACCCCGGCCGGCTGGTCAGTCCCCGGGCTTCGCCGGGGCCGTGGTCCGTTTCGGCCCCGGGCCGAGCCGGACAAGCGCGCCGGCGTAGATCGTCGAGTCGGGACTGAGCGCCACGGCCAGCTTCAGATGGGTCCGCGCCTCGTCGCGGCGGCCCAGCTGCTTGAGGCTCTGGCCGAGGGCGAAGTGGGCGTAGTGAGCCGACGGATCGAGATCGAGGAGCTGGGCGAACGTGGCCGCGGACCGCTCGTGCTGGCCTGAGTTGTAGAACGCCCGGCCGAGGGCCTCGAGGATCGACTGCCTCCCGGGCTCGGCCCGGTCGGCGCGTCCGAGAACCGTCGCCGCCTGGGCGTAGTGGCGCTGCAGGAGGAGATTCTGACCGCGCTGGAGCAGCTCGTAGGCAGACTCTCGATCGTCGAGGTCGGCAGCCCCGTCGTCGGGCCGGGGCTCGTCGTCCCGGCGGCGCTCGTCCATGACCAAATACTGGCATGGAACGCCGGATTCCTCAGGCCGTCGGCTCGGCGAGTCGTCCGGCCAACCACGGGACGAGCAACCCGAGCTCGACATCAACCGCCTCGTCCGACGCCAAGCCGCTGGTGCGGGCGGCGAAGTACACGTGGACGAGGACCGCCGCGATGACACCCACGACGACTGGATCGTCATCGAGCGGCGCCACGGCAGTGCGGATCAGGGCCTGTGTCCGGGCGTCGTAGCGTGCCTCGGGCATGGCCCAGGCACCGAGACCTCCGCGATCTGCCTCGCGGACCTGCCACCAGCCGGTCGCTCGCTCGAAGAACGCGGCGAGCTCCCGAAGCAGCCGCTCCAGCCGCTCGATCGGCCCGTCGGCCCCATCGAAGATTGCCTCGTCCGGCATTCCGACATCGACGAGGATCGCGTCCGCCGCGGCCTCGGCGAGTTCCGTCGGGCCGGGAAAGTGGTTGCGGACCGTTGCGGGCGCCACGTCGGCCGCCCTCGCAATCACGGGAACGGTGGCCGCGGCGACCCCGACCTCGCGGTAGAGACGGAGGGTCGCCTCGATGATCCGCAGACGCGTCTCCGCATGCGCCTCACCCCGCTTGCCCAGCGTGTACCTGCGCGGCACCGTAACTCCTCCATATTTGATTGGTTGACAGGTCGGCCAATCAATCGTAGCATACCGCGATCACAAACAGATGCTCGGCCGCGCCCGGCCTCGAGCACGGAGTGTGGCTCCTGGAGGACATGATGACCACTGCGGATCTGGATCGTCTGAGCGGGATGGCGAGTTGGGCGGCGCTCCTCGCCTTGGTCCTCTCCGGCATTGCCCTCGCGCTCTTCTTCGGCGGGGCCGGTCAGTTCTGGGGACCTGTCAACGACGCGCTGGTTGTCATCTCGGTGATCAGCCTGATCCCGGTCGTCGTCGGCGTGATCCGCGCTGCGGGTGATCGTGGCGCGCCGTGGATCCTGGTGATCAGCGTTGCCGCCGTTGCCGGCCTGGTGCTCATTGCAGCCGGTCAGACACTGCTGATCGTCGGCCGGCTGTCGCTTGAAGGCTCGTTCGTGACCGGTGGGGTCGGGGTCGTGCCCGTCCTCGCCTGGATCGTCGTCGTCGCGATCCTCGGCCTCGCCGGCGACGTCCTGCCGCGCGAGGTCGGGTGGCTCGCCGTCGCATGTCTCGTGGCGATTGTCGCGATGACGATCGTCGGGATGGTCACCCGGGGTCCGGCGCTGTGGGTCGCGGCCATCGCCCTCCTCATCCTGCTCGCGGCCTGGCTCGCCCGGCTCGCGATCGCCTTCGGAGAGCGTGCGTCCGCCTGACGGGGGCCGGGCGCGGTAGGCCCGGGCGCGGTCAGCCCGCGGCGTCCCGCCAGAGCGCCAGGTCGACCTTCTGGAGGCGTGGCGAGGTCGTGATCCCGGGAATCCGGCCGCGCTTTGCGATCGGCTTGCCGTCGATCTCCTTGATGTCGCCGGTGAAATCGATCGGCGTCGCGCCGCTGATGTACGAGCCGACCGCGTACGAGTCGACCGGAGCGCCCTGCTCCTTGAAATAAGTGATCCGCTCCGGGTTGAGGCCGCCCGAGACCACGATCTTGACGTGGTCGTAGCCTTCCTGATCGAGCCGGGCCCGAATCTCCTTGACGAGGTCGGCGGTCACCCGGCCGCGCTCGGACGGGGTGTCGAGCCGGATGCCGTACAGCCGATCACCGAGGGCATGGGCGACCCGGAGCGTCTCCTCAGCCTCGTCCTTGAACGTGTCGACGAGGACGATCCGCGGCACGTCGGCGGCGAGGTCGCGATCGAACGCCTCGGCCGCGGCGACCGTGTCACCAAAGATCAGGACGAGCGAGTGGGGCATCGTACCGGTCGGGTTCAGGCCGGCGAGGCGCGCCCCGGCCGGGGTCGAGGCGCCGACGCAGCCACCGACGATCGCGGCGTAATCGAGGACGTCGGTGATGTCGGGGTGGACGTGGCGCGCCCCGAACGACACAACCGGCTCCGGCGACGCGACATCGACGCACTCGCGAGCGGCGGTCGCCCAGCCGGTCGACTGGGCCATCATCCCGAGGATCGCGGTCTCGTACAGCCCGATCTGGCGATACCGGGCGCGGATCCGGAGGACAACCTCCTTGGGCCCGATCCGGTCGCCGTCCGACAGGGCTTCAACGGTCGTCTCGTTCAGATCCGCGGTGGCGAGGACATGCCCGATCAGGTTCTTCGCCTCGTCGATCCCGCACAGGACCGCGTCCTGGCGCGCGAACAGCTCCATCGTGACGAGCGGATCGAGGCCCTCGCGCTCGAGGATCGAGGCGGCCCGGGCGAAGTACACGTCGGCCGAGTCGCCGGACAGGATCTCGCGGGACGGTCGGGTGCGGACGAGGCCCATCAGCGCGGCTGGCTCACGAAGCGTCACTCACGAGGCGTCACTCCTGTCGGCGGGCGGCGGTCCGATCGGGTCTGCGGCGAGGTCCGGGACGGGCCCGGTCGGGTCATCCGGCGGGCCGCCCGACTGGTCGGCGAGTGTAGCGTATGACGGGTCCGCCACTGGGCGCCGCGCCCGGCTGCGCCGCCGGATCACGACGAGCGTGACGACGAGGATCACGAGCACGACCAGCAGGCCGGCGACCGCGGCGATCAGCCGTCCCCGCCCGATCTCGGTCGCCCCGTCGATCAGGGCCACGACCGCGCCTGCCCGGGCCGCCGCGTCCGGGGCTCCGGCACTGAACG
>JALYPW010000328.1 GCA_030856145.1 Chloroflexota bacterium
AGCGGATGTGGATCCTCAACCGGGCCGGCCGGATCCCGTTCGTGATCAGCGGCCAGGGGCACGAGGGCGCCCAGGTCGGGGTGACGTGGGCGCTCGAGAAGGGCAAGGACTGGATCGCCCCGTTCTATCGCTCGATCGCGACCTGCCTGACGTTCGGGATGAGCCCGCGCGACATCATGACCGCCCAATACGCCACCGCGTCCGACCCGTCGTCGGGTGGCCGCCAGATGCCGGGCCACTACGGTTCTCACGAGCACAACCTCGTGTCGGTGTCGTCGCCGGTCGCGACCCAGCTGCTCCACGCAGTCGGGCTGGCCCTTGCCGCGAAGATCCGCAAGACGGGCCAGGTCGCGCTGACGCTCATGGGCGAAGGCTCGTCGCACCAGGGTGACGTCCACGAGGGCCTGAACTTCGCGGCGATCCACAAGCTGCCATTCATCTTCATCGTCGAGAACAACGGCTACGCGATCTCCGTGCCGCTTGCCCGTCAGGTGGCGGGCTCGTCGGTCGCGAACAGGGCGGAGGGCTACGGGATCCCGGGGGTCACGGTCGACGGCTCCGACGTGCTCGCCTGCTACGCAGCGACGCGCGACGCCGTCTCTCGAGCCCGGGCCGGCGACGGCCCGACCCTGATCGAGTGCAAGGTCACCCGGTTGACCGGCCACTCGAGCGACGATCAGCAGTCAAAGTACCGCTCCGAGGAGGAGCTGATGGCCGAGAAGTCGCTCGATCCGGTGCCCAAGTTCCGGGCGCAGCTGGTCGAGGCCGGGGTCCTCACGCCAGAGGCGGAGGAGCGCATCGACGCCGCGATCAAGGAAGCGGTCCACGACGCGACCGAGTACGCCGAGGCCCAGCCGGACCCCGACACGCGGACGGCGATGAAGTGGGTCTATGCCGAGGACTGGCCGTCCGAGACGCCGCCGCCATGGGGGATGGGCGAGGCGACGGGTGATCCGGCCGGCACGGCCGAGGCCGCCGAAGCCATCGACGAGAGCGCCCACTGATGGCGCTCAAGACCTTCATCGAGGCGATCCGCGACGGGCTCCGCGAGGAGATGGCCCGCGACGAGAACGTCATCATCCTCGGTGAGGACGTCGGCAAGAAGGGTGGCGTCTTCCTCGTCACCGACGGCCTGTGGGGCGAGTTCGGCGACGACCGCGTCATCGACACGCCGCTGACCGAGAGCCAGATCATCGGGACGTCGATCGGGGCCGCGATCGGCGGCCTGCGGCCGGTCGCCGAGATCCAGTTCGCCGACTTCATTCACCCGGCGTTCAACCAGCTCGTGTCGGAGGCGGCCCGGATCCGCTACCGCTCGAACAACGGCTACTCCGCCCCGATGGTCGTGCGCGCTCCGTACGGCGGCGGCGTCCACGGGGCGCTCTATCACTCGCAGTCCGTCGAGGCGTTCTACACCCACGTTCCGGGCCTCAAGGTCGTGATCCCGTCAACCCCGTACGACGCCAAGGGCCTGCTCCGGAGCTGCATCCGGGACGATGATCCGGTCCTGTTCTTCGAGCACAAGAAGATGTACCGGAGTGTCCGCGGCAACGTCCCAGATGGCGAGTACACGGTGCCGCTCGGCAAGGCCCAGGTCACGCATCCCGGAACCCAGGTGACAGTGATCGCGTATGGACTGATGGCGCACTACGCGCTGGAGGCGGCCGACCGCGTCGCCGACGACGGGATCAGCGTCGAGGTCGTCGACCTTCGGACGCTCCGCCCGCTCGACAAGGAGACGGTGCTGGATTCGGTGCGGAAAACGGGCAAGTGCCTCGTCGTGTACGAGGACAACCGGTTCGGCGGGTACGGGGCGGAGGTCGCCGCGATCGTGGCCGAAGAGGCGTTCGACTATCTCGACGGCCCGGTGACCCGGATCGCCGGCCCGGACGTGCCCGGCGTCCCCTACAACCACGTCCTCGAGGACTGGTTCATGGTGAACCCGGAGAAGATCGCCGACGGGATCCGCAAGCTCGCCGCGTACTGATGGCCGACCTGGGCCCGGTCGAGGAGCGTCTCCGGGCAATCGTCGACGCCTATCGGGATCGCCTCGTCGTCGGCTCGGTGTACGGCCTCGAAGCGCTCACCCGGCCGGGCGCGAAGGCCCACGACTTCTTCGCCTTCGTCAAGCCGGGCGCGTCGTACGTCAGCCTCTACCTCAAGCCGGTCTACACCTGGCCCGACCTGCTTGACGACATCTCGCCCGCCCTCCGGAAGCGGTTGCAGGGCACCCGAACGGCATTCAGCTTCGCGGTCGTCGACGACGAGTTGCTGTCCGAGCTGGACGGTCTCGTCGAGCGGGCGTACCGGCGCTACGCGAAGGCTGGCCGATCGGCGGATGCCGCTGCCGTCGCCCAACCCGCCGCCCAACCCGCCAAGGCTGCCGCTCGGGCAGCGTCTCGTGTCCAATCGACGATCGGAGGTAACCGATGAATGAGTTCGACGCCGTCCACGCCCGCCTTCGGGCGATCATCCTGGCCCATCGCGGCGACCTCGCGGTGACGCGTGACGACCCGGCCGGCATGGCCGTCGAGGTTCCCGGCCTCGAGGGCAAGCCGTGGGGCTATGTCGCCGGCACGCGCGTCGGCAAGAGCTACGTCAGCTACTACCTGATGCCGGTGCCCGCAACGCCGGGCCTGGCGGAGTCCATGTCGCCCGAGCTCAAGAAGTGGATGCAGGGCAAGGCGTGCTTCAACTTCAGGAAGGTCGACGAGGCGCTCTTCGCCGAGCTCGATGCGCTGACCGCGACATCGATCCCGGGCTTCCGCGCCGTCGCGGAGGCGGCCGCGGTCGGCCGTCGCTGACGGACCGAGCCTGCTCCACCCGGCGGTGCGTGGCCTGAACCTCGATCGTGGGCCGGCGATCGAGGAACGGTGGACGCCGTGGCGCCGCCCGGTTGATGCCGCGGCGCACCGCTCCCGGATCGCGCGACGGAACCCGGCCAGCGACCGCCGCGTCCCCGCGCTACCCAACCTGTCCCCGAGGCCGATCCGATGCGTCGAACCACCCTCGCTCGCCTGCTCGCCCTGGTCGTCCTCGTCGCCGGGTGCACTGCCACCGCTCCCGCGTCCAGCCCCAGTCCGAGCCCCGGCGTCCCCTTGACCGCCGCCGAGCTGCGCTTCGCTCTCATCGATCAGTTCGGCCCGCTCTGGTACTGCGACCCTGACTTCTACCCCGTTGCCAGGGACGACGAGCCAGCCCAGGCGGTCAAGCGCTTCGACGAGGTCCGGGCGGACGCCGCGGTCTTCGCGACGATTGGGGCCCGCCTCGGGGTCACTGTTGGGGCGGAGTTCAGCGCCGACCAGAAGCTCGCGCTCTACCGATCCTGGAAGCAGCTCAACGCCATCGTCCTCGAGCCCGCGGACGGCGGTCGGTTCCGGTTCGACTACCTCAACGCGCCGGCGCCCGGCGCAGCCGAGGGACGCCGGACGTCGGGCACGATCGGGGCCGACGGAGCCATCACGATGGAGCAACAGGCGGCCGCCGGGGAGCCGAACTGCCCGATCTGCCTTGCCCGCGGCACGCGGATCGCGACACCCGACGGAGAGATCGCCATCGAGGACATCCGGGTCGGGATGCCCGTCTGGTCCATCGACGCGATTGGGCGCCGGTTCGTCGCGACGGTCGTCAGGATCGGGCGAACGCCCGTCGCCGCGTCGCACCGGGTCGTCCGCCTCGTGCTCGAGGACGGCCGGGTCGTCCGCGCCTCGCCCGGTCACCCGC
>JALYPW010000330.1 GCA_030856145.1 Chloroflexota bacterium
TTCTTCGGCCGGGGCTACGGCCACGGTGTCGGCATGTCCCAGTACGGCGCCCGCGGTCGCGCCCTTGCCGGCCAGCTCGCTCCGGCGATCCTGGCCCACTACTTCGCGAAGACGACCCTCGGCAAGCGCGACGTCAACACCACGGTCCGCGTCCTCCTCCTGACCGGCCTGGCGTCGACCCCGGTCAAGCCCCTGACGATCGTCGGTCGGGCGGGCACGTGGGCCATCGACGGGATCGCCAAGACGTTTCCCGCCGATGCGAAGGCGACCCTCGCCCCGACGGCGACGGGCGCGACCACCTGGGCGCTCAAGGTGACGTCCGTTGCGGGCGTCACGCTCCACACCGGCACCGTGACGGGCTACCAGTACGTCCGGCCGGTCGCAACGACGACCCTCTTCCAGCTCGTGTCGAAGGCGACGACGACGAACATCTATCGCGGGCTGTTCCGGCTCCGCCTCTCGACCACGGCGATGGTCATGAACCACGTCGGGCTCGACCTGTACCTGCGCGGGGTCGTGCCCCTCGAGATGCCGTCCTCCTGGCCGGTCGAGGCGCTCAGGGCCCAGGCGATCGCGGCCCGCTCGTACGCCGTGTACCGGCTCCACCCGACGGTCGGCACGTACGACGTCTTCGACGACACCCGCTCCCAGGTGTATCGCGGACAGAAGGCCGAGACGACCGCGGGAACAGCCGCCATCACCGCGACCGCCGGAACCGTCCTGCTCAACGGCACGGCCGTCGTCAACGCGATGTTCCACTCGGCCGCCGGGGGCTCGACCGAGAACAACGAGAACGTCTACGTGAGCTCGAGCGGCAGGATCGTCGCCGGCGCGGTCTCGTACCTGCGCGGGTCGAGCGACCGGGCGCCGGACGGGACGGCCTACGACAGCGCGTCGCCGTACGCAACGTGGCAGACGCTCACGTACACGGGTGCCGCGTTGTCCGCGATTCTGGCCAAGGACGCCCGGACCAACGTCGGGACGCTGACCGGGCTCGACCTGTCGCGGCGCGGCGTGTCGGGGCGCCTGATCAGCGTGACCCTGACGGGAAGCCTCGGGACGAAGACGGTCTCGGGCGGCGTGTTCCGCGCGGCGTTCAACCTGGGCCGGCCGACAGGCGATCCGATGCTCCGGAACACGCTCGTCGACACGAAGCCGATCCCCTGAGCGACGACCCGGCATCGCCGGGTATCGTCGGCGGCGTGATCCCATCCGTCGTCGGCTCCGACGTCGCCTTCGATCCAGAGGTCGCGCGCTGTCGGTGGGCGGGAGCCTCGCACCCGCGTCCCGATCCGATCATGGTCCGATACCACGACGACGAATGGGGCACGGCCTGCCATGACGATGTCGCGCTGTTCGAACGGCTCGCCCTCGAGTCGTTCCAGGCAGGCCTGTCGTGGTCGACGATCCTGCGCAAGCGCGACGCGTTTCGGGCCGCCTTCCGCGGATTCGATCCCGCCGTCGTCGCGGCCTTCGACGACGCCGACCGGGCACGGCTCATGGCCGATGCCGGGATCGTCCGGAACCGGGCGAAGATCGACGCGACGATCGGCAACGCGGCGACCTGGCTGGCGACGGCGCGCGAGTTCGGCTCAGCCGATGCGTACTTCGCGGCGATGGTCCCGGGCCCGACGCTCCGCCTCGACGCCGATGCGACCGCCGGAAGCGTGCCGGCGAGCAGCGTGGCATCGGACGCGCTCTCGGCCGATCTCCGTCGGCGCGGGTTCCGGTTCGTCGGCTCGACGATCGTGTACGCCCTGATGCAGAGCATCGGCCTCGTCGACGACCACCTCCCGGGTTGCTTCCGGTACGCGGGACCGACGATCCGGCAAGGTTGAGCGGCCGTGACACACTACCTGTCACAGGCTGGGCGCAATCTCCGGGCATGATCCTCATCGAATGTTCCTGGTGTGACGCGGAGCTGGTCCTTGCCAGCCTCGACGCTCCGAGCGTCGACTGCCCGGACTGCCGCGTCTCGGTCGAGTTCAGCCCGGAACCGGAGGCAATGGTCCTCGCGGCCTGACCCGGGTCGCGTCCCGGCGCCTGCGCCGAGGCCCATTCTCGTGGGCTCGAGTCGCTATCCTCGGAAACGCGGGCCGTCGGGCCGCGGAGCGGAGGATGGGATGAACGCACGCAAGTACCTGGCCGAACTCATCGGCACCTTCATTCTCGTCATCGTCGGGTCGATGGCGATCGTGGCGGCCCGAGCGATGAACGCGCCGATCCTCGTCGTCGTGCCGTTCGGATTCGGATTAGGCCTCTTGGCCGCGATCCAGTCGGTCGGCTACGTCTCGGGCGGGCATTTCAACCCGGCGGTGACGGTGGCCGCGTTCCTGGATCGGCGCATCGACCCGGTCAACGCCGTCGGCTACATCGTCGCCCAGATCGTCGGCGCGATCGCAGCGTCGGGCGCCCTGTTGCTCGTCGCCGACCACGCAGCCGTCCAGGCAACCGCGAGCGGGTTCCCCGCTGGTCGGATGGGCCAGGCCATCGTCGTCGAAACGCTCCTGACCGCGATCTTCCTGCTCGTGATCCTGACCGTCACGAAGCGCGCCCCGAGCCACGCGGCCTTCGCGATCCCCCTGACCCTGACGGCCGTCCACTTCGCGGGCATCCCGTTCAGCGGGGCGTCGGTCAACCCGGCCCGATCGCTCGCGCCGGCCCTCGTCGGTGGCACGATCGACCAGAACATCATCGTCTGGATCATCGGACCGGTCCTCGGGGCCGTCATCGCCTGGGCGATCTACCGGGCCCTCGAGGATGGCTCAGAAGCCTGAGTCGGAACCGCCGCGGGCACCGGAGCGCACCGCCTGGCACCGGAGCGCACCGCCTGGCACGCAACCCGATACGCCAACGCAAGCCACCGAGGCAGGCCACCGTCGCATCCGGGATCTGCCGCGGCAGATCATTGGTCGATGGACGAATCGATCCTCCCGCCGGCTGTCCTGATCGCCGCCGTGATTGCGATGATCGTGACCCTGTACGAGATGGGTCAGTCGCTTCGTCCCGCGTCCTGTCCGGAGTGCCGACACTGCCTCGCGATCTCCGAGGAGGCGGCATTGACCCAGGAGAACATCACTCGCGAGTATGCCCGGCGCATCGGGCTCGAGGATAAGGACGACGACCGCCGGATCGACTGACTCGGGCCCGCCGGCCGTTCATGCACCAGGTGAGTCAACCGACGGCTGGCCGGCGCTTGGACGCCGTCTGATGCGCTGGGTGCACGAAACGATGGCTGGAGGCGCGAATCACGTCCGGAGTGGGCCGATGCCGGCCGTCTGGACGTCCGTTCGTGCATTGGGTGCACCAAACGCGTCCGGCCGGTCGAGTGGGCTCGCGGTCGTCGACCGGCGCGACTCGGCCGGTCTCGAAACCATCAGCCGACGGCCGCGGGCGGGTCGTCGACGGGCGCCATCCCGACGGGCGCAATCCCGACTGGTGCCGCCCCAATGGGTCCGGCATCGACGGATCTGCCGACAACCGGTGCCGCAATCCCGGGCTCCACGACAGCGCCGAGGTCCCGAAGGGGCAGGACCGGAAGGGACCGCCCGCCCTCCGCCAGCCAACAGGCGGCCTGCTGCCCAGGTCCCACGTCGAAGAGCGGCGGCTCCTCGACCCGGCAGCGATCGAAGACGTACGGGCAGCGTGGATGGAACCGGCAGCCGCTCGGGATCCGGGCAGCGTCTGGAGTCTCGCCGACGAGAATCGTCCGTTTGGCGCGCTGGCCATCGGTCGGCGGATCGGGTGACGGCGAGACCGACACGAGGGCCTGGGTGTAGGGGTTGTGAGGCGAGCGGATCACCTGCTCGGCCGGCCCGATCTCCAGGATCTTGCCGAGGTACATGACCGCGATCCGGTCGGCGATGACCCAGGCCAGCGACAGGTCGTGGGTGATG
>JALYPW010000353.1 GCA_030856145.1 Chloroflexota bacterium
ACCTCGCGCCAGAACTCGTCGGGCATCAGCTGGTCGAAGACGGCCTTCGGGATCGCGTGCTCGGCTCGCGACGGGATTGCCCCGCCGGCGCCCGGCTCCGGATACCACAGCCGCTCGACGTGCTTCCTGGCCAGGACCATCGCGGCGTCGAAGCGGATCACGGGAAAGCGCCGGGCGACGTCGAGGATGGTCTGGATGACGGTCTCGCGAACCTCGGCCTTGGCGAAGTCGAGCTGGGCCGTGTCGTTCCAGGGGAAGCTCGTCCCGTCGTTGCCGTGGTAGAGGTAGCTTCGCGCCCCGGTCGCGGTGTCGCGCCGCTCGAAGACAACGGCCGCGTCGCTGTCGTCCCAGTAGTGATCCTCGAGGCGGATCTCGATCCGTGGATCGTCGGCGAGATTGCGGCCGTCGAAGCGGTACGAGGGGAAGGGCGGCTCGTCGACCGAGATGAACCGCTCCGGATGCTCGATGACCCAGCGCGCGTCGATGCCCATGTGGTTGGGGACCATGTCGCTCGCCATCCGGATCCCGTGCTGCCAGGCGCGAGTCCGGAGGTCGGCCAGGGCGTCCTCGCCGCCGAGGTCGTCGGCGATCCGGTAGTCGTCGAGCGAGTAGGCCGAGGCGACGGCGTCGGCGTTGCCCCGCCAGCGCTTGATCTTCTCCGATGCCGTCGAGCGCTGCCACAGCCCGATCAGCCAAAGCCCGGTGATTCCGCGAGCGGCGATCGCGGCGAGCTCTTCGTCGGGGATCGCGTCGAGGGTCCGGATCTCACGGCCATGCTCCTTGGAGAGCTGGTCGAGCCAGACGTACGTGCTCTTGGCGAGCAGGACGAGGCGAGGCATCCAGTCGAGGTCGGTCGAGAATCGCTCGGCCTCGACCTCGGCGCCGACGAACGTGGGCGCCTCGCCACCGCCGCCGCCCGCTCCTCCGCCACCGACACCCGCCCCGAATCGCATGTGGAGCCCGTGCTCCTCCTCGGTCAGGACGCCGATCGCGATATCGAGCCGGTCGGCGATCTCGGCGAGGGCGTCACCGAGCAGCCAGCCCCAGTGCTCGCGGACGTAGCGGAGCTGACCGCTCAGGGAGTCGGGCGACTGGCGGGCGGGCTCGCGCAGGAGCTCGAGCAGGGAGGGCGCGCCCCCCGTCCCATCGGCGTCGTCGATCGGGAGGGAGGCCTGGTGGCGCTCGAGGGCCTGGATGGCCGCAGCCAACGCCTCGGCTGGCAGGGCGCCCTCGTCAACGAGCTCAACGAGCGGCGCGGCGGCCGGGTTGGCGTTGGCAAGGTGGACGAGAAGGAGGTCCTCGAGGCGGAGCTCGGCGGGCTTCTCGACACCGGGGAAGGCCTCGGCGAACTCGCGCAGGAGGGCGTCGGCCTGGCGGGTTCCGAGCGCTTCGCGGACCGCCGGGACCGCTGCGGCGAGGGCGGCCGCGGGACGGCGCCGGGCGGCTTCGACGATCGCGAGGTGAGCGGCCTCGTGGAGGAGGCTCAACGCGAGGAGCTCGCCGGGGAGGGGCTGGCGAGCAGCCGCCGGGACCGCGTCGCCGAGTGCGTCGCCGGATGCCGCGTCGCGAGTCCGCTCCGCGTTCAGCCGTGCCACGATCCGTCGCGCCGTCGCCGGCTGGAGCGGCCCGGGCCGGTCGGCCAGCGCGTCGAGACTCAGCCGGGTCAGGGTCGCTCCGAGAAAGGGGATGCGTTCCATGTGTCGCCGAGTCTGGCACGTCCCGAGGACGTCCGATGTTCGCGAGCACGGCGCGCGATCCAAGGCCCCGCCGAGGCGCCTGATCCAGTGTCGCTATCAATCCGTCACGAACGAGCATGACCCAATCTCCGGATAAACCCGCTCGTGTCGAATGGCAACTTTGGCGAGGCTCGTTCATCGCAATTTGATCCACGGACGACATCGGCGGTCGCGACCCGGCCGCCGTGCCGGGCCGCTGATCGCTGGCTTTTGCGCCGGGCTGCCGAGACGGCGGTGGCACGGGTCGACCCGAGCGATCAGCCGGCGGCGACCGGCTCCCGGCGGCGGGCGGCCATGACGTGCTCGATCGAGCGTCGGAGGAGTTCGAGGCCGGCCGGGTCGAACTCGTAGGACCAGCGCCGGACGCGCTCGGGCCGGTCGAAGCGCTGGTCGATGCCGTTCGCAATCGCCTCGCGCGAGAGGAGGATCACGTCGGCGGTCCGGTCGATCAGGTCGAGGTCACGCTCGCCGTCGATCGTCGCCGTCACGAGCTCGACCCCGGTCGTGCCGGAGAGGGCGAGCGTCTCGGC
>JALYPW010000359.1 GCA_030856145.1 Chloroflexota bacterium
GTTTCGTGTTCGCGATGGTCTCGACGGTGTTCATCGTCCTGACCTCGACCATGGCCGGCTACATCTTCGCCAAGTTCCAGTTTCCGGGAAACAACATCCTGTTCATCCTCGTGCTCGCGACGGCGATCATCCCGTTCGAGATCTACATGGTTCCGCTGTTCCTCCAGGTCAACGCCCTCAAGCTCGTGAACACCCAGCTTGGACTCTTCCTGCCCTTCCTCGTCCTGAGCTACGGGATCTTCTTCATGCGCCAGAACACCGCGACCAGCGTGCCCGACGAGCTCATCGATGCGGCTCGGATCGACGGGATGTCGGAGACCGGGATCATGCTCAGGCTCGTGCCGCGCCTGCTCGCGCCAGCCATCTCCGCGCTGGCGATCCTCGCCTTCATCCAGGCCTGGACCGCCTTCATCTGGCCGCTCCTGATCCTCAGCAAGCCGACGCTCTTCCCGATGGAGCTCGGCCTGTCGCAGCTCGCCAACACCCGGGTCGACTTCGGGCTGACGAGCGCCGCCGCAGTCATCGCCATGCTGCCGACGCTGATCGCATTCCTGATCCTGCGCCGGCGGATCGTCGAGGGCATCACGCTGACGGGGCTGAAGGGTTGACCCTGCCGAGTTCGATCCGCACCGACGGGTCACGCGACCTCGTCGTCGAGGGGCGCTCGGTCGAGGACGGCCGGCCAATCCGGGTGTCGATCGCGGCGGGGCAGATCGCTCGGATCGAGCGGGCCGCCGCCTCGGCCGGGCCCGCATCCGCGTCAGCCGCCATGGAGGACGAAGGGTCGACCAGCTGGATCTCGCCGGGTTGGCTCGACATCCAGGTCAACGGCTTCGAGGGCCACGACCCCAACGCCGCCGATGCCGAAGCGGGCGCGACGTCGGCGATGGTCCGGGCGTTGTGGCGGCACGGCGTGACCGGGAGCTGCATCACGATCTGCACCGAGTCCGAGGAGCACATCGTCCACTCGCTCGCAGCGGTCGCGGCCGCCTGCGAGGCTGATCCGCTGACCGCGGCATCGGTCGTCGGCATCCATGTCGAAGGCCCGCACATTGCCCGCGAGGACGGGCCCCGTGGCGCCCATCCCCTGCGTCACGTCCGGCCGCCCGACGTCGATGAGTACCGTCGCTGGCAGATGGCCGCGGGCGGACGGATCCGGATCGTCACGCTCTCGCCCGAGTACGACGAGTCGATCGGTTACATTGAGGTCCTCGTCGCGGATGGGGTGATCGCGTCGATCGGGCACACGACCGCGACCTCGGATCAGATCCGGGCCGCGGTCGATGCCGGGGCCACCTGGTCGACCCACCTCGGGAATGGCGCCCACGCGACGATCCGGCGCCACCCGAACTACATCTGGGACCAGCTCGCCGAGGACCGCCTGAGGGCTGGATTCATCTTCGACGGGCAGCATCTCCCGCCGGCGGTCATGAAGAGCGTCGTCCGGGCGAAGGGCGTCGAGCGGAGCATCCTCGTGAGCGACGCCCTCTTTGTGGCGGGCCTCCGACCCGGCGTCTATCAGCTGCCGGACGGCCAGCCGGTCGAGCTCCAGCCCTCCGGCCGCCTCGAGCTCCAGGGGACGCCCCTCCTCGCCGGCGCCGCGGCGGCCCTGCCGGTCGGGGTCGCCAACGCCGTGCGTCACGCCGGCGTGACCCTCGCCGATGCGTGTCGCATGGTCAGCGCGAATCCCGCTCGTCTGCTCGGCCTGCCGTCGCGGGCGGGCCACGACAGCCTGCGGGTCGGATCGGCCGCGACCCTCACCGTGTTCCGGACGGCCGCGAACGGCCTGGAAATTGACATTCGGAAGACGATCGTCGCGGGGCGAGTCGTCCATGACGCCGATGTCGCCTGACGGGGGCGGCTCGGGCTCGGGCGGCGTTAGAGGCGCGGGCTGGGGCGACGGAGATCGCGACGACGGCCTGATCGGATCATGGAGCCTGGCGGGCGACGCTCGCGACGGATCTGGCCACGGGCGGGAGGCGAGGCCGGTTGGCGGTGCGACATTCGGTCCCTCCACCGATCCCGCGGTGTCCCGGCTGGTCGCTCGTCTCGCCGGAGATGGCGGCCGGTTCGACGTGGAAGGCGTCGCGATCCCGAGCCCGGACTTCAGCCTGAGCGCCTGGATCAACGTCCCGGCCGCGGCGCGCTCGACGATCGGCGACATCGCCGCCCGGTTCGACCCCGACGAGCGGCGTGGCTTCTCCATCGGGGTCCACCACGGTTCCCCGTGCGGCAACCACGGCAACGATCGCAACCTCTCCTTCGGAGTCGATTCGGCGACGACGCCGGCCTGGACCGACCACGGCCGGCCGAGCGCCTCGACGATCATGGTCTGCGCGCTGGCCGTCCACGATGGCTCGCTGTACGCGGCGACCTGGGAGGCCGGCTTGTCCGACACCGGCCACGTGTATCGGCTCGAGGACGAGACCTGGGTCGACTGCGGCACCCCTGGTGAGGCCAACGCCGTCACCCGGCTCGCCGTCCACGCCGGCCGGCTGTATGCCGGCACGTCGCGGCTGCGCGCCGGCGGATCGGATATGGCGGAGTCCACGAACCCGGCCGCCGGCGGCCAGGTGCTTCGCTACGAGGGCGGGCGCAGGTGGTCGAATGTGCTCGGGCTCGAGGGCGCAGACGCGATCGCCGGCCTCGTTCCGTTCGCCGGCGAGCTCTACGCGATCCCGATGTACTCGGAAGGCATGTTCCGCCTAGCGGCCGACGGCACCTGGTCGTCGTGCGGCTCGCCGGGCCGCCGGTTGCTCGCCCTCGGCGTCCACGCCGGCGCCCTGTACGGCGCGGGCAACGACCACGTCGACGTCGCCTCGGCGATCGCCCAGACCGCGGCCGGGATCGTCGTCCCGGCGCGCTCTCCGGAGGGCGGCGGCGGCGTCTTCCGCTACCACCCCGAATCGGGTTGGACCTCCCTTGGAATGCAGCCCGACACGACCCAGGTCTACTCGATCGAGACCTACGGGGACCGCCTCCACATCGGGACGTGGCCGCACGGACTCGTCTTCCGCCACGCGCACGGGCAGTGGGAGGCGTGCGGCCAGGTCGGCGACGAGACCGAGGTGATGAACCTGCTCGCCTTCAACGGCAAGCTCTATGCCGGGACGCTGCCGGGGGCCGAGATCCGTCGCCTCGACGACACCGGCTGGACGCACGTCGGGACGCTCGATCGGACGCCGGACGTCCGCTACCGCCGGGCGGCGTCAATGGC
>JALYPW010000363.1 GCA_030856145.1 Chloroflexota bacterium
CTCTTCGCGCGGTGGCGGCGTCGGCATCGGCGTGCTGGCCGCAGCCTCCCGCTTCGGCGCGGCGCCACCGAGGGCGGAGCGGGGAGCGGCCACGATCCGGGCCGGCTCCGCGCCCATGCCGAGGACGCCCCGGCTGCCGGCGGTCAGGATCTCGAAGTCGAGGTCGTTCAGCTCGACGCCGAATGCCTCGCGCGCGGACTTGATCGCCTCTTCGACGGTCTTGCCCGTGAACTCTCGGTACTCACTCATCAGCGGCGTCTCCCTCGGCGGCCCTGGCGGCCGCGTTCCTTGTGGCGAATGGTCTTGTCGACCTGGGCGGCCCTGCCCGCGCTGCCGCCGAGCGGCGACGTGGCCGGACGCGTCTTGGGGTCGACCGGCGGGGGCAGGCTGACCGGGAAGCGCGGGGCGTGGCCCGTCGCGAACCCGGGTGTCCAGCCGAAGAGCGGGAACATCCCGCCCCAGCCGATGATCAGGTACTGCTGGACGATCGAGAAGATCGTCGACGTGATCCAGTAGAGGAACAGGCCGGCCGGCAGGAAACTGCCGTAGATCAGCGAGATGAACGGGAAGATGTAGGCCATCTGGCGCTGGATCTTGTATTGCGGGTCGTCGGCCATCGACGGATCGTGCAGCGGCAGGGTCATCCGCGACTGGACGAGCTGGAACAGTGACGAGATCACGGCCAGCAGGCTCAGGCCCGACAGCATGCTGCCTGCGGTCCCGATGAACACCTCCGGGACGCCCCAGTTGACCCCGAAGGCATTGGGGTCGAGGCACGGATTGAGGACGTGGCCCGCGGCATTGACGATCGGGGCCGCGGCGCAGCCGAGATCGATCAGCCGGAAGCCGAAGACCTCCATCATCGGCTGGGGGTTGAAGTTCTGGAGGCCCGAGCTGAACACCGCGTACATCGGGATCAGGAGCAGGATCTGGAGGATCGCCGGCAGGCAGCCCGAGGCCGGATTGATTCCACGCTCGGCGTAGAGCTGACGCTGGGCCTCCTGCTGCTTCAGCCGGTCACCCTTGAAGCGGCGCTGGATCTCCTTGACCTCGGGCTGGAGCATCTGCGTCCGGCGGGTCGAGACCGTCTGGCGACGGAAGACCGGGATCAGGATGATCCGGATGATGATCGTCATCAGGATGATCGCGACCGCGATGTTGCCGGTCAGCTTGTCGAGCCCGACGAGGAGGATGAAGAACGCCTGGAAGAGGGGCGTGAAGATCCAGGCGATCAGGCTGAACGGGTCGCCCGGGTGGACTGGCGTCAGGGGCAGGGCGGCCGGCGGGATCGGGGTGGCCGCAGGGCCGCCGCTCGACCCGGGCGACCCCGTCGGACCGGCGCAGGCGGCCACGATGAGGGCCACGGCGACGATCGCCAATAGCGGCAGCAGGCGACGGACGGTCGATGGGCGGCGCGGGGGTGTCACATGGTCCTCGTGTGCGATCTAGCGAACCGGGTCGTAGCCGCCGGGGTGACCCGGGTGACAGCGAGCGATCCGGCGCATCCCCATCCAGCTGCCTCGGACGAGGCCGTACTTGTCGATCGCCTGCTCGGTGTAGTGCGAGCACGTTGGCTCGTAGCGACAGCTCGCCGGCATCCAGGCAAAGACGATCCGGTAGAGCTTGATGAACCCGATTCCGACCCGCTTCACGCGCTCGTCTGACCTCCCACGACGCCTGCCCGCTGGAGCACCCGCCGCAACGTGTCGACCACGGCCCGGTGGTCTGCCTCGACGATCGCCGGTCGGGCGATGATCAGGACGTCCCAGCCGGGCTGGAACGAGGGCGCCATCGCCCTGAGCACCTCGCGAAGTCGGCGCCGGACGCGATTCCGGACCACGGCACCGCCCAGCTTCCGGCCTGTCGCCAGGCCGAACCGGGTCGTCTCGAGGTCCGTTCGCAGGAACCGGGCGGAGAGGAGGGGATGGGACCGGACGGCCCCGGCCTGCAGCGCCGTGAAGTCCTGCGGACGGGAGAGCATCACGAGCCGCGGCGGATGCGGGCCGCGCTCGCTCGTCAGGCCGTCAGTCGCTTTCGCCCGCGAGCCCTCCGAGCGGCGACGATGCGACGCCCGCCGGGCGTCCTCATCCGGGCGCGGAAGCCGTGCTCCTTGGCGCGATGCCGCTTCTTGGGCTGATAGGTCTGCTTCATCGGGACTGTGCGCGATCCTCTCCGCTGGGCCCCGGGTCGACATCCGACCCCTGTAAGGCACACAAACGCGCCTGCGCCCTGGTGAGCGCTCGGCGCGTTCGTCGTCCGGCGGATGATATGACGGGCCCGCGAGGGGTGTCAAACGCTCGAAGGCCCTCGTCGCTACCCGTCCGGGCCGGCTGGATCGGCCTTGCCGGGCGGCTCCGCAGTGATACCCCCGGGGAGTATGCCGAAATCGCCTTGCGAGCGCCGTTCGGCCGGTGCTATCCTCACCGGGCCCTCGGCGCCGGGACGCTCGCGGGACAGGCCCAATCGCCCCCGTTGCGCGAGGGCTCCTGGAGCGTCGGCCGGTGTGTCGACGACCCATCCGGAGCTCCGTCGGCACCCGTCTCCGCGACTCCGCACGGCCAGCACCACGGCCGGTTTTCTTCCTCAATCTCTGGATCGGGACACCATCGACCGAATGGATGCCAAGCAGGTCTGGCGCGCCGCGCTCGGCGAGCTGCAGGTCTCGTTGTCGCCCGCGAACTTCGAGACGTGGCTGCGCGACACACAGCTCATTGACGTGGACGAGCAACGCTTCCGGATTGCCGTCCCCAACGGTTTCGCCAAGGACTGGCTCGAGAACCGCTACCGCTCGCTGATCAGCCAGACACTCGCCCGGATCGTCGGCTACAGCGTTCAGGTCGAGTTCGCGATCTCGCCGTCCGACACGCTGCCGGCCGAGGTCGCCGATGCCGCGCCGGTCGGACCGGCCGCCCCGTCGCCCCAGGTCCGCCTCGAGCCCGGCCGGGTCGGTGGCGAAGGCACGACGGCCAACCTCAATCCGCGCTACACGTTCGCCAACTTCATCGTCGGGTCGGCCAACCGCCTCGCCCATGCTGCGAGCCTGTCGGTCGCCGAACGGCCCGGACACGCATACAACCCGCTCTTCCTGTACGGCGGTGTCGGGCTCGGCAAGACCCACCTGATGCACGCGATTGGAAGCCAGGTCGCGGCCAAGTTCCCGCGCAAGCGGGTGGTCTACGCCACCAGCGAGAAGTTCACCAACGAGTTCATCACCTCGATCCAGCAGGGCAAGATCGACGAGTTCCGGGCCCGCTATCGGCGGATCGACCTGCTCCTGATCGACGACATCCAGTTCATCGCCGACAAGGAACGGACCCAGGAAGAGTTCTTCCACACGTTCAACGCGATCCACGAGGACGGCAAGCAGATCGTCCTGAGCTCGGACCGGCCGCCGAAGGCGATCCTGACCCTCGAGGAACGGCTCCGCTCACGCTTCGAGTGGGGCCTGATCGCGGACCTGACCGCGCCGGACCTCGAGACCCGGATCGCGATCCTCCGGGCCAAAGCCGAGGTCGGAGCCGTGCCGATCACCTCGGATGTGGTCGAGTTCGTCGCCCGCAAGGTCGTGAGCAACATCCGGGAGCTCGAGGGTGCCCTCAACCGGATCGTGGCGTACGCCTCGATGGGCGCCATGCCGATCTCGATCGAGCTCGCCCAGGCGGTCCTCTCGAATGTCCTCTACAACCCGAAGAAGCGCCAGGTCACGCCCGAGCGGATCGCCGAGGCGGTCGCCGACTACTACGGTGTTCAGATGGACCAGCTCAAGGGCCAGAAGCGCGACAAGGCGATCGTCACGCCGCGCCAGGTCGCGATGTTCCTGATGCGCCAGGAGACGGACGTGTCGCTGCTCCGGATCGGGGCCGAGCTCGGCGGGCGCGACCACTCGACGGTCCTCCACGCCTGCGACAAGATCACCCGCGAGTCGGCGGTGAACGATGACCTCCGGCGGGAGATTGCAGCCGTCCGCGAACTCATCTACGCCGACTGACGGCTGTCGCGCCTTGGCACGCCATCGCGGCGTTGCCGCCTTGCGCTGACGCACCCATGCGCGACGAATGCAATCGGGGTGACGGAGAACGCAGTCGGGGATCCAAGTTGGGGCCTACGGCGCGACTTCGATGCGCGACGGGGCCGACGCGACGCGCTGCGTGAACCGGTCTGTGTGGGTCTGGATGTGGACAAGGGGGCCGATTCGGTGGACAACGCGGGGTGACTGTGGACATCCAGGGTCGCGGCCGACGGACAACCCGGTCTGCGGCGGGGA
>JALYPW010000386.1 GCA_030856145.1 Chloroflexota bacterium
GGGTGATGTCGAGGCGGATCCTGGTGTCGCGACAGAGTCGAGCGAAGGTCGTTCTCAGCGTCATGTCGCTCATTCAACCCCGCGTCGCTTATCTGGCGATTGATCGCGACCAATCGATGGTCGCCCAGTTCGCGTCTCACAGGCGCATTGCGTCTGTGAGGAGCACATTCGCGACAGATCCCTCGCGGACGGCGAACCAGATGGCGGCTCGCTGACAATCAGCGCGGGCTCCACGAGGGACTGGTGCCGAGGCTGCGTCTCACAGGCGCAATGCGTCTGTCAGAAGCGCCGGCGGGCACCGGCCCACCGAGCGCGTCCGCCCGCCGGCGGCGGCCCCGCCCCGAGCCGCGACACGGCACACTGGTGACCTGATGCGCGCCCTCGTCAAGAGCACTGCCGGCCCCGGTCTCGAGCTCCGTGACGTGCCGGAGCCCGCGATGGGCGTGAACGACGTCCGGATCGGCGTCCGCAAGACCGGGATCTGCGGCACGGACCTCCACATCGAGAGCTGGGATCCGTGGGCCGCCCGGACCATCAAGCCGCCCCTCGTCGTCGGCCACGAGTTCATGGGCGACGTCCTCGAGGTCGGGGCGAACGTCACGGACCTCGAACCTGGCGACCTCGTCAGCGGCGAGGGTCACGTCGTCTGCGGCCGCTGCCGCCACTGTCGAGCCGGGCGCTGGAATCTGTGCGCGAACACCGTCGGGCTCGGCGTCAATCGCGACGGGGCGTTCGCCGAACAGGTCGTGCTCCCGGTCACGAACGTCTGGCATCACTGGCCCGGAGTCGACGAGGAGGTCGCCGCGATCTTCGATCCGTTCGGCAACGCGGTCCACACGGCGCTCAGCTTCCCGGTCCTCGGCGAGGACGTCCTCGTCGTCGGGGCGGGCCCGATCGGCCTGATGGCCGCCGCCGTCGCCCGCCATGCCGGGGCCCGGTTCGTCGTCGTCAGCGAACCGAACGCCTTCCGCCGCGAGCTCGCCACCCGGATGGGCGCCACCCACGTCGTCGATCCCGGGGCGCAGACGCTCCAGGACGTCCAGGCCAAGATCGGGATGGTCGAGGGCTTCGACGTGGTCCTGGAGATGTCCGGCAACCGGGCCGCTCTGCGCGACGCGCTCGGAAACATGGCCCACGGCGGCGGGATGGCGATCCTCGGCATCCCGACCGAGGAGATCCCGATCGACATCAGCCAGGTCGTGTTCAACCAGCTGACCCTGCGCGGGATCTACGGCCGGGAGATGTACGAGACCTGGTACAAGATGGCGGTGATGCTCCAGTCCGGGCTCGACATCCGCCCGGCGATCACCCATCGCTTCTCGTATCGCGACCACGAGGCCGCGTTCGCGGCCGCCCGGGGCGGCGACTCCGGCAAGGTGATCATGGATTGGACGGATTGAGGCCTCGATGACGACGCCAGTGCGGGACCCGCTCGCCTTCCTCGGCGAGGAGCTCGACGACCTCCGCCAGCGGAACCTGTACCGGCCGCTGCGGGTGATGTCGTCGGCCCAGGGGCCGATCGTGTCCGTCGACGAGAAGCGGCTCATCAGCCTGTCGTCGAACGACTACCTCGGCCTGACCCACCACCCGCGGCTGCGCGCGGCGGCCCTCGCCGCCGTCCGCGACTTCGGTGCCGGTTCCGGAGCGGTCCGGACCATCGCCGGCACGATGCACCTTCACGAGGAGCTGGAGCGCGACCTCGCGACCTTCAAGGGCACCGAGGCGACCCTGACCTTCCAGTCCGGCTTCAGCGCCAATACCGGCGTGATCCCGACGATCACCGGCGAGCAGGACCTGATCGTCAGCGACGAGCTGAACCACGCCTCGATCATCGACGGCATGCGTCTCTCCAAGGCGCCCCGGAAGATCTATCGCCATGGCGACACCGATCACCTCCGCGACATCCTCGACGAGGCGGTCGAGAAGGGCCGCGAGGGCACCGGGCAGCCCTATCGGCTGATCCTGGTGGTCACCGACGGCGTCTTCTCGATGGATGGCGACATCGCGCCGCTGCCGGGCATCGTCGAGGCGGCCGAGTCGGCCAATGCCGCGGTGTTCGTCGACGACGCCCATGCGTCCGGGGTCCTCGGCCGCGATGGCCGCGGCTCCGTCGACCACTTCGGGCTGCACGGAAGGGTCGCGATCCAGGTCGGCACGCTGAGCAAGGCGGTCGGCGTGCTCGGCGGCTACGTCGCGGGCTCGCAGGACCTGCGCGACATCCTGATCCAGCGGGCTCGGCCGTTCCTCTTCTCGACATCCCACCCGCCCGCCGTCGCCGCCGCCTGCACCGAGGCCATCAAGGTGATGCAGGAAGAGCCCGAGCTCCACGAGCGGCTCTGGGCGAACACGCGCCGCTTCAAGGCGGAGCTCACGAGGCTGGGCTTCGATACCGGCCGTTCCGAGACGCCGATCACGCCGGTGATGATGGGCGACCCCGACACGGCCGGCCGATTCAGCCAGCGCCTGATCGAGGAAGGCGTGTTCGCCCAGCCGGTCGTCTTCCCGACCGTCGCCATCGACAAGGCCCGGATCCGGACGATCGTGACCGCTGCCCATGCCGACACCCAGCTCGATCGGGCCCTCGAGGCGTTTGCCACGGTCGGCCGCGAGTTCGGCCTGATCAGCGGGTGACGACTCCGCGACCTCAACCCCGAACCGATGCCCGCCCACAGAGGTCCGAGGCCGAGCTCCGCCGAGGCCATCGGCCCGAGGTTCCGCCGCCGCCCGCGTCGAGCGCTGCGCTCGCGATCCAGGCCCGCGACCTCCCGCTCGACTCCCACCTCCACACCGACCTCTCGCCCGACAGCGACGTCCCGATCGAGGCCTATGCCTCCCAGGCTGTCGAGCGCGGGATCGCCGAGATCGCGATCACCGATCACGTCGACTTCTCGCCGGACATGCCGGCGTATGCGTTCGCCTCCTTCGCCGAGCGCGAGCGGGTCGTTCGCGAGGCGGCCGAGCGCTGGGCGCCGCACGGGCTGGCGA
>JALYPW010000396.1 GCA_030856145.1 Chloroflexota bacterium
GTGTCACGCTGGCGCTCCGCGGCAGCCCGCCTGTTCCGAGGATCGCGTCGAGGGCCGGAAAGCCGGTCCGGACGATCCGCTCGACGCCAGTTCGCGGCTCGCTCGGCGCAGCCGGGAAAGGAGCGAGCTCGGATGGGTCGTCGGGCGGCTCGGCCGGGAGCGGCGCCGTGGCCAGCGCTCCGATCACCCGCGGAGCTGCGGCACCCCACCGCGTCTGGAGCGACGCGAGAGCAGCCGAGACGTCCGGGGAGAGGCTGGCCATCGGACAGTCAGACTAGAACATCCGTTCTAGTTGGTCAACGCCCGCGAAATCCAGGCTACTCAGCGCGGTTCGGAGCCGATCCCGGCGGATGCCGCTAGCGGTTCCGTCGGGCCGCGAACGCGAACTGGGTGAAGTACGCGTCCAGGGATTCTGCGGTCGAGTCGAAGGCGTTTGGACCCACCAGGTAGTCGCAGGCAACCTCCCGAGCGCGGCAGAGTTCACGGAGGCGGACGCCGCGCCAGCGCGGATCCGCGAGCGTGAGATCGAACAAGTCAAGCCCTCGGCTCAACGCGCTCTCGAAGCGTGACGAGTCATTCCGCTTCGTCGCGCTGATCGCCCGACCGATCTCGCTCCCGATGTTGCCGAGCTGCTCGGCGAGCGAGAGCGTCGCCCATCGACCGTCGGCGAGGCTGGCATGGACGCTCATCGTTCTACCAGCCGCTCGACGATCGCGATGATCTCCGCCCGGATCGCTGGATCATCGACCGAGCGCGAACGGTTCGACTGACTTGGGCGGATGTTGATCATAGAATCGAACTCGATGAAGTCCGGTGAGCCGAATTGCTCCGGATACAGGTTGATGCCCCACAAGGCGGCTTGATTCGATCCTTCGCCGATCAGTACTGCTTCTTCATCAGCGTGCAGTTCACCACCGATGACCATGATCCCGAGGCGCACGTCAACGACGGCCTTGACGAGGTTGCCGAACATCTCCTCCGCCAACCTCTGGAGACGGGCGCCAGCGATTGGCTCTCGAACGACCTCCATGACTCCCGAGTCCTCCAACGAAGTGGCAAGTGAGCCTACGGTACGTGGCCGTCACCGGCCTGTCATCGGAGTTGCCTACCGTCGGCGATGATGAGCCTTGCGATGCAGACCCCAGCCCTGTCCGACCGGCCGATCCTCGTCGTCGACGATGACGCCAAGATCGTCCGGCTCGTCCGGACGTACCTGGAGCGTGACGGCTTCGCGGTCGTGACCGCGGCCGACGGGCCGGCGGCCCTGGCGGCGATCGAGGAGCATCGGCCCGCGCTCGTCGTGCTCGACCTGATGCTCCCGGAGCTCGACGG
Source organism: Chloroflexota bacterium (assembly GCA_030856145.1). GTDB lineage: Bacteria > Chloroflexota > Limnocylindria > Limnocylindrales > CSP1-4 > CF-46. The sequence continues at coordinate 1,333 of JALYPW010000396.1, forward strand.
CCGGGCCGTGATCCGGGCGGTCCGCCGCGACGAGGAAGCCGGCGCGACGCCGATCCTGGTCCTGTCGGCGCGAGGCACGACGCTCGATCGGATCGCCGGCCTCGAGGACGGCGCCGACGATTACCTGCCGAAGCCCTTCTCGCCAGCGGAGCTCGTCGTCCGGGTGAAGGCGATCCTCCGCCGCGCGAGCGCCGTCTCGGAACCCGCCGCGGACGGGCAGCCGACGTCCGCCAATCCGCGCGGCGGCCGGATCGTCCACAACGACCTGGCCCTCGACCCGGAGCGACACGAGGTCATGATCGGGAGCCGGCCGGTCCAGCTCACGCACGTCGAGTTCCGCCTCCTCCAGACGCTCCTCGAGGCCGACGGCCGGGTTCTCAGCCGCGACCAGCTCCTCGATGCCGTCTGGGGCGCCGACCAGTCCGAGGTCCTCGATCGGACGGTCGACGTCCACATCCGGCGGTTGCGCGACAAGCTCGGCGACGACCCCGACGCACCCCGCTGGGTCGCCACGGTCCGTGGCGCCGGCTACCGATCCGCGCCGGTCGCCGGCTGAGCCCGTGAGGAACCGCGGGATCGCCACCCGGATCGCCCTCGCGGCCCTCGCGTCGGCCGGGATCGGGCTCTTGATCCTCGTCGTCGGCGTGCTCGTCGTCGGCGGCCGGGTCTTCACCGACCTGATGATGCAGGCCGGCGACTCGGCCGAGCACGCCCGGGCGATGTACGACGAGTCCGTCACGACCGTGGTTATCGCGGCGGTCGTGGTGGCCGCCCTGGCCAGCATCGGCCTTGCGGTTCTCATGGGCCGAATGCTCGCCCGGCCGCTGCGCGAGGTGAGTGGTGGCGCCCGCCGAATCGCCGACGGCGACTACGCCGCCCGTGTCCCGCGCGACGGCCCCGAGGAGATCGTCAGCCTCGCCGATTCGTTCAACCAGATGGCAGCATCGCTGGAGGAGCAGGAGCGGATGCGGCGCGACTTCATCGCCAACGCCGCCCACGAGCTGCGGACGCCGCTGACGAACCTCCAGGGCTACCTCGAGGCCCTGCGCGACGGGGTGATCGTCGCCGACCGCTCGACCTATGAGTCGCTCTGGGACGAGGCAGAACGCCTGGTCCGCCTGTCACGCTCCCTCGACTCCCTCGCCGAAGGGGATGCCGCCGACCGGCCGCCGGCGCTCGAACCCGTCGACCTGGCGGCCGCGGTCCGGTCGGCGGTGGACTTCGCCCAACCGGCCATCGAGCGGGCGGGGCTGCGCCTTGCCGTGGATGTCCCCGATGCCCTGCCGGGCCGGGCGAACCCGGACCACCTCGCCCAGGTCCTGGCCAACCTCCTCTCGAACGCGGTCCGCTACACGCCGGCCGGGGGGTCGGTCTCGGTCCGCGCCGAGAAGCGAACCGGCGACCTCCTCGTGTCGGTCCTCAACAGCGGCGACGCGATCCCGGCCGACGACCTGGAGCGGGTCTTCGAGCGGTTCTACCGGGTCGAGAAGTCGCGCGACACCGCTCGCGGCGGAGCCGGGATCGGGCTCGCGATCGTCAAACAGCTCGTGGAGTCGGGCGGCGGCCGGGTCGGGGCCGAGTCGCGGGACGGCCAGACCCGGTTCTGGTTCAGCCTGCCGGCATAGGGCGTGCCCCGCCCACGGGCCGCGCCCGCGGGCGGTGCCGCGCGCCGACCGGACCGCGCGACTCGATCGGCCGGGCGCGTCTGGTGCAGCGGCTGCATGAACGGACGCCTGGACGCCCGGCGCACGCCCACGACAGGGGTGGTTCGCGCCGCCAGCCGTCACTCCGTGCACGCGACGCATCAGACGTCGTCCGAGCGATGGCCCAGCCGTCGGTTGACCCACTCCGTGCATGATCGGCCGGTGGCGCGGGCTCAGGGCAGCGCGACGGCCGCCAGACCAAGGCCGATGCCGGCGAGGCCCAGCCACTGGCTCGGCTGGAGCTTCTCGTGCCACAGCACGATCGCGACGATGACGCTCACGACCGGACCGAACGAGCTCGCCAGGCCGACGATCCAGGCGGGCGCCTGCTCCAGCCCGATCGCGAACGCGACGAAGCCGGCGATGTCGAGCGCGCCGCCAGCGACCGCGGCCAGGACGGCGACGACGAGCAGGCCCGGCACGCGGTCGGTCGAGCCCGACAGGAGCGGCGCAGCGGCACGTGGCCGGAACGTGTAGACGACGACGAGAACGGTGAAGACGGTGGCGGCGTTGGCGATCCGCGCGACCAGCAGCACCGGCAGCCAGCCGGCGCTCCGGATCGGTCCGGCCAGGCCGATCGTCAGGACCGCGAAGCAGACGAGGGCGACGATCGCGAACCCGATGCCCTTGCCCGCGACCCGGGCATTCCGCCAACCGCCGTCGGACACGAGGCCGGTCAGGATCACGCCGATCGTGGCGAGCGCGGCGCCCACCACCTGGACCAGGGTGAGCGTCTCGCCACGCACGAGAACCGCGAGGAGGACCGTGAGCCCGCCATAGGCCGCGACGACCGGGCTGACGACCGACAGCGGCCCGATCCGCAACGCCGTGAAGAACGACAGGTACGCCCCGGCCGCGACGACGCCGGTGACGATCGAGATCAGGATGTCGTCGAGGCGGCTGGGGAACCACGAGCCCTGGATCAGGCAGATGACGACGATCGCGATGAGGCTCGTGACCTGCACGATCGCCGCGACGCGGAGGCTCCCGAGGCGTCGCCCGGCGATCGCCGCCGAGACGTCGGTCGAGCCCCAGCAGAGCGCCGCGATCAGGCCGAGCTCGAGACCGATGGACACCGCCGGAGGGTAGCCTGACGAGGGGTCCGAGGAAGGTCCCGTGCTACACTCCGGGACCGTTTGCGCCCCGCGCGCGACGCCGTGGGGATGTAGCTCAGCTGGAAGAGCACTGCGTTCGCATCGCAGGGGTCAGGGGTTCGAGTCCCCTCATCTCCACCACTTCTCCGCGCGCGGATGGACTGAGGTGGTCGTCGTTGTTGTCATGGGAGGGCGTTCCCTAGACTGCTGCCAGGTTGGGCCCACGTCGGCTGACGCAGACAACCATTCCGGCAGGCTCGCGAGGGGTGGTGTCGTGCGGCTCAGGCAGCTGGTCATCGGTCTGGCGCTCTCCACGCTCCTGCTCGTCCTGGGGTCCCTGTCGATCGCGCTGGCAGCCGGACCGATCGCGCCAAGTGGTGGCGTCGGCACTCCCAACCTCGTCTCCCCCTCGAACGGATCGTCATCGGTCGCGGCACCCCTCCTGATCTGGCAGCCGGCCACAGAAGGCGTCGAGTACTACGTCGAGGTCTGGTCGACGGCGATGCCAGCTGGCGGCACGGCGCAGTCCGGGGGATTGACCACCCAGACCTCCCATGTCCCGACAAGCCTCGGCGCGGGCCTGTGGTCGTGGCGCGTCAGGGCGCTCGGCGTCGGGAACACCTTTGGGCCGCCGTCAGCCACCAGGACGTTCACGATCCTGCCCTCCCTCACCACCGCGCCGAGCCTGACGAGCCCGGCCAGCGGATCGGTCTTCACCTATCCAACCAACCCGGCCATCCTGCGCTGGGGCTCGGTCGGTCTCGCGACGAGCTATGACGTCCAACTCGCAACGAACGCGACCTTCACGACCGGGGTCGAGACCCACCGCGTGCCGCTCCCCGCGATGACGGCGCCGATCGCCCGGCTGAACGCGACGATGCACTGGCGGGTGCGCGCGGTGCGCGGGATCTCCGCGAGCGACGAGCACACCCGAGAGCTCGGTCCATGGTCGAGCGTGCGAACGTACTCGATGGCCTGGCCGACCGCGCCGACACCGACGGCTCCCTCGAACGGGGCGAGCGTCGCGACCTTCGTCGTGGCGCAGTGGACGCCGATTGCCGGTGCCGCTGGGTACGAGATCGCGTCGACCACCGCCGCCGATCCGGGCTTCACCGACGCGACGACCAACGTCGTCAATGAGCCGTGGGCCTACCTCACCGCGCCGAACGGAACGACCGTCCTCTGGCGCGTCCGGGCGTCCGTCGACGGGTCCACGCCCAGCGGCGTCACGCCATGGTCGACGGTCAGCTCGGCAGTGATGGACCTGGCCGGAGCCGCCCCTGACGAGCCGGAGACGCTAGCCCTTCCCCAGGTGGCCCTGATCGGCCCGGCCGACGGTGTCACCGTCACGTCGGTCATCGATGAACCATTCCGGTGGACGCCGATCGCGGGGGCGAGGGGCTATCAGGTCCAATCGGCCCGCGACGCGCTCGACTTCGACATCGTGTCCCCCATTTCGTCCGGGCCCGCGACATTTCAGATGTCGAATGCAGCCTTCGCTGTCGCCGGCGAAACCTCGAAGTGGCGCGTCCGGGCCGTTGGCGGCGACGGCAGCGCCGGGCCGTGGTCGGACGTCCGCCGGATCACGATCGCACCGAACGTCGGCAGCACGCTCGTATCACCAGCGTCGGGCGCTTCGATCCCCGGGTCCACGGCGAGCGTGACGTGGTCGAGCGCGCCCACCTCCGGGTTGCACGACGTGGAATTCAGCCGGACGGCCGACTTCGCCGACTCGCGTTACCACGCCTCGATCCTGGGCACGCGGTTGTCGGCGAGTCTTCGCAAGGGCCTTTGGTACTGGCGCGTCTCGGATCACGGCGAACCCGCGATCTCGGTCTCGGAGACTCGGACCTTGACGATCGTGGATAACGAGCCGCCAATCGGACGGGTCGTCCTGAATGGCGGCAGCGCCTTCCTGGCCGAGGGGGCGACGCTCCTCAACGTCTACACCGACCAGCAAGACCTCGTTGGCGATCTCGCCTCGATCGATCTCTCGTGGGATGGCCAGGACTGGACAACCCACGCGGTGACGGGCGACGTCTGGTCGATCAACCTGCCCGTGACGTCACCCGATGCCGGTGGCACCGCGCTCGGTCGGCGCGATGTGCACATCTCCTGGACCGACGCCGACGGCAACCGGACGGCGCCCCTGATTGCTTCGGTCTGGTACGGCGTCGAACCGCCCGAGACGCCCGGACCTCCCCAGGCCGTGACGGCCACGCCCGGCGTCGGCCAGGCGACCGTGTCGTGGAGCGCTCCACAGGGGGGCGGCCCGATCATTGCCTATGACGCGGTGACCAACTACGGGCATGCGTGTCGAACCACTGGATCGCTCAGCTGCACGATCCCGAGCTTGACGGCAGGTGTGCCGTACACGGTCACGGTCAGGGCATGGAATGACGTGGGCGGCGGCCCGCCGTCCTCGTCAGTCACGGTCACGCCGCTCGGTACCGCTCCGACGGCGACGATCATTCCGCTGTCGAGCGTCCAGCGAAGTCGATCCTTCGCGGTCTCCTGGGCGGCGACGGCCGGCACGCGCCCCGTCGCGAGCCACGACGTGCGGGTCCGGCGTGCCGCCTGGAACGGCGGATTCGGGGCCGTGACCGTCTGGCGAACCGCGACGACCGCAACGGCCGCGACATTCAGCGGGATCCAGGGCTCCACCTACTGCTTCAGCAGCCGCGCCCGGGACGTCGATGGGGGCACGTCCGGCTGGACGTCCGAGACCTGCACCGCGGTCCCCCTCGACGACCGATCACTCTCCCGCTCGGGAACCTGGGCAGCGATCACCCACGCGTCCGACTACGCTGGGACGGCGCTCCGCTCGTTCACGTCCGGCGCGACGCTGACCCGGACGGGCGTCGTGGCGCGACGGATCTCGCTCCTGGTCACCACGTGTCCGGGCTGCGGCTCGGTCCGCGTCTACTGGCAGGGCGTGCTCGTCCGGACGATCAGCCTCTCGTCGCCGACCGTGGCTCATCGCAAGGTCGTATCGGTGGTGGCGTTCTCGTCGGGCCGGGTCGGGACCCTCCGAATCAGGGTCAGCAGCGCGGGCAAGCCCGTGTTCATCGACGCGGTCGCGATCTCCCGGCTCTAGGGCCTCGATGCCGGGGCCTGAGACCGCGCTCAGCTTGCGGCGTCTTTGGCGCGTCACCCAGCCCTGGGTCGCCTATCTGCTGAACAATGGATCAGCGGCGACCCGTGGTACGCCTCGCTGGCGGCGGCGTACTGGCGCGATTACCACTAACCGTTCGGAGGGCGCCCAGCCTGGGGTCGGTCAGGCCGACGGATGCTCCCGATCCAGGCTGTCGAGGATCAGGTCGAGGCCGTACTCGAACTCGTCCCCGAAGTCGTAGCCCGGTTTCATGATGTGGCCCTCGACGAACGCGGCAAGGTTCGGGTAGGCACTCATCGGGAACGGCTCGAGCATGCTCTGGGCCACGGCGTCGACCTCCTCGGGGGTGACGAACGGGATGTTCATCTTGGTGAGCGCGAAGCCGTAGATGTAGCCGTCCAGGAGCGAGTAGGCGTGGGCGATCATCGCCATGGCGAAGCCGGCCGCCCGCAGGTTGCCGATCACCGCGTCGTGGTGGCCCAGGTTCGCCGGACCGGGATTGACCCGAGCCTCCATCAGCCCGATCGCCCAGCGGTGGCGCAACAGGACCCCGTACAGCGAGATTGCACGCCGGCGCATCGCCGGCCGCCAGTCATCACCGCTCACCGGTCGATCGATCTCGGCGAAGACGAGATCGATGAGCCCATCGACGAGGTCCTCGCGATTCGCCACGTGACGATAGAGGGCCATCGGCGCGACGCCGAGCGCCTCCGCGAGCTTGCGCATCGACAGGGCCTCGAGGCCATCGGCGTCGGCGGACGCGAGGGCGGCCTCGAGCACTCGCTCGCGGGTCAGGCGCCGGCGGGGCTCGGTTCCAGGAATCGGGCGGCCGGCCATGGCATCAGTCCTCGGATGGTCTGAACGGTCGAATCTTCAGGGTTGACAGCGTACATGGTACGCATTAGCGTACGATGTACACCCAGAGAGTACACCGTACGCTCGACTCGGTGCCAAGCAACCTTGAGGCCCACCTGATGCAGGCAATCGTCCAGGACTCCTACGGATCATCCGAGACCCTCACCGTCGGGACCGTCCCCACGCCCGAGATCGGGGCCGACGAGGTCCTCGTCCGAGTCCACGCGGCGTCCATCCACGTCGGCGACTGGATCCTCATGACCGGCTCGCCGTTCGTGATGCGCTTCGCCACCGGCCTCCGCAAGCCGAAGAACCGCGTGCCCGGGACCGATGTCGCGGGAACGGTCGAGAAGGTCGGCAGCGCGGTCACCGGTCTTCGACCGGGCGATGAGGTCTTCGGCTGGGGCGCCGGCGCGTTCGCCGAGTACATGCACGCCCCGGCCATCCAGCTCCTTGCGAAGCCGGCCAATCTGACGTTCGAGCAGGCGGCAGCCGTCGGGGTGTCCGCCACGACCGCCCTCCAGCTCCTGCGTGACGACGGCAAGGTCCGACCCGGCCTGAAGGTCCTCATCAATGGGGCGTCCGGCGGCGTCGGCACGTTCGCCGTCCAGATCGCGAAGGCCCTCGGGGCCGAGGTGACCGGCGTGACCAGCACGAAGAACGCGGCGCTGGTCCGATCGATCGGCGCCGATCACGTCATCGACTATACCCGCGAGGACTTCACAACGGGCGGACGGCGCTACGACCTGATCCTCGACAACGTCGGCAACCAGTCGATGGCCCGCACCCGGCGCGCTCTGACCCCGACCGGCACCCTGATCTCCAACGGCGGCGGGCACGCCGACGGCAAGCTCGGCCGCACGGTCCGGGCGATGCTCGTCTCGATGGTCGTCCGGCAGCAGGCCGGCCCGTCGGTCAAGTCACAGAACCGCGACGACCTCGTCGCCCTGAAGGAGCTCATCGAGGGTGGTCGCGTGACCCCGGTCATCGATCGGACCTACCCACTGACCCGGACGCCCGAGGCCATCGGTCACCTCGCCGAGGGCCACGCCCGGGGCACTGTGGTCATCACGGTCTAGGCCGACCAACGAGCACAACGATCGACACCCCAGAACCGATCCGGGTCGCGCAGGCCCATGATGCCGTCGGGCATCATGGGCCTGATGCTGCCCCCGCGCGACCGGATCCTGCTCGTCGGGATGATGGGCTCCGGCAAGACGACCGTCGGACGAGAGTTGGCCGGTCGGACCGGCTGGCCGTTCCTCGACAACGACGACCTTGTCCGGGAGCTGACCGGGCGCGCGCCGGCGGCGATCGACGCTGAGG
>JALYPW010000480.1 GCA_030856145.1 Chloroflexota bacterium
ATCTACGACGCGCAGACGGCGTACGGATCGGCAGGCTCGCTCTTCTGGAACCTCGGGCCGGAGATCGGGGTGGGGACGTTTGACGTCAATCCGTCGACGCCGCTGACCTGGGCCCGCATCCTCGCCGAGGCGCCCTGACAGTCGGCTTGACGGGTCCATGCCGCCTGATCGCCCTGAATCACGAAGCCCCGGTCGTGCACCGGGGCTTCGTCGTGCATCGTGTGGTGGAGATGGGGGAGAGTCGAACTCCCCGTCCAGAACCCTTCGCCGGAGACCTCTACGAGCGTGTCCGATGGTTTATCGTCGACCGCCCGGACGGGCATCGGCACTCTGCCGGACGGTCCAGTCACGTGTCCCTAGATCGGGCTTGTCACCGGGCTACGCGACGCTTGCCCGGTGCGCATCCTCGCTGAATGACGCTTCCACCACCCGCGAGGAGGAGGTGGCTTCCACGCTCACACTAGCTGCTTACGCAGCGAGGGCGAGAGTCGACTGGCGGTTGCCAGGTACTTCGTTTTGCTGCCTGATTAACGAGGCCTGAGCAGCATCCTCGGCTCGCGCTCCCCGGTAGCCAGGCCCTGTCGAATCCACACATCCCCACAGGACCGAACGACCGTTCGGATCGCGGATTGTAGCCGACCCGCAGCCGGCGGCCAAGCGCCGCGTGACCGCCCGCGCGACGCCGGACCGCGACGCCGGACCGCGCCGCCGCATCGACAGGACGATCGGGCCATCGCCCCCTCCGCCCTCGGCTGATATCGTTGAGGCTGGCCGAACCTCCTCACCGAGGGCGGGGGACCCGAACGTCCCCGGGGCAAATCGCGGATCGATCGCGACGGCGAACCCACGCCGAGCCCGACAGCTCACCTCGCAGGCCCGCGGGCTGCTTCGAGGTATGCGGTGCTCCGGCCATCTCTCTTCAACTCGGCGTCGCGCCGCGCGTTCGGCCGGAACCTGGCCCTCGATCTCGTCGTGGCCGTCGGCCTCGGCGTCACGATGGCCCTGGTCAGCGCGATCCTGCCGACCGTCGCTCGACGTGGCGGGCTCGCTCCGCTCGGTCTGTCGGCCCTGGCCGCCGCGCCGTTCGTCGCCAACCTTCTCGGAGCGTTCGCCGGACGCTTCGGCCCGCGGACGACCGCCCAGCTGACCTTGACCCGCGGCATCGGTGCGGCGTCGCTCCTTGTCCTGTTCCTCGTCCCGCCCGCTCCGGTCCTCGTCGCGGTGTCGGTCGTCTTCTGGCTGAGCCTGTCGTTCGGCGGCCCGTTCCACCTCCGGCTATGGGGCGCGATGTACCCGGCCCGGCTCCGGGGTCGGGTGGTCGGCGTGCTGGGCATGGGCCGGGCCGCCGCCGGGGCCCTCGCGGCGTTCGGCGGCGGCATCCTCGCCGTTCGCATCGGAGGCGAGCGGGCGGTGGCGGCGGCCGGGTTGATCGGCGTCCTGTGTGCAATCGGCTACGTCGGCCTGAGGGCATCGACCACGGATCGTCCGATGCCGTTCTCGGCCCGCGACTCGGTCCGGGCCCTGCGTGAGCGCCCGTTGCTCGGCCGGATCGCGCTCGCCCAGGGCTTCTACGGCGGCGGGCTGATCGCGGCCGCGCCCCTGTATGCCCTGGTCCACGTCGATCGGCTGAACCTCAGCCTGTCGGATGTCGGCGTGATCGGGATCCTGGCGGCCATCGCGACGACCGTGGCCTTCCCGATCTGGGGGATGGTTTCCGATCGACATGGGGCCGTCCCGTCACTCCGGATCGGCAGCGCGATCGGGCTGTTCTCGCTGGTCGGCTACGCCCTGGCCCCGAACGTCCAGGTCCTGTGGGCGGCGGCGGTCGTGGCAGGCATCGGCAGTGCCTCGATCGACGTCGGGATCGCGGCCGCCGTCAGCGACCAGACACCGCTCGCCTCGCGGGCTGCGGCCATGGCCGGTTGGAACGCGCTGACCGGCGCCCGCGGGATCGCCGCCGCGTTCCTGATGAGCGCCCTGCTCCAGCTCGGCATCGTCGATGTCACAACCGGCCTGCTGTCGTGCGCGGCGATGTCCGCGGTGGGCGTCGTCCTCTTCGCTCGAGCGGGGCGTGTTCCCATCGGTCGGACCGCCGATCACCTGCGCGGCTCGAGCGCGACCGACAGGCAGGTCGTCGCCGCCTCCTGAGCCGCCTCCGGCCGGCCGTCCGGGGCCGGGCTCGCTCGCTACGATGGCCAGCATGCGACTGACGGCGTGGGAGGAGGAACGGCTGCTGATCTTCGGCGCGGCCGAGCTGGCCCGACGCCATCGAGCGGCCGGCCTGGCCCTCAACGCGCCCGAGGCGGTAGCGATCATCTGCGATGCTCTCCTCGAGGCAGCGCGCGGTGGTCGGTCCCTCGCCGAGATCGAGGCGGCCGGAATGGGTGCCGTCGCGCCGGCGGACGTGTTGGACGGCGTCCGGGAGCTGGTCGACGAGGTCCGGCTCGAGGTGCTGGCCGACGACGGGACGCGGCTCGTCGTCCTCGTGGATCCGCTCGGCGCCGGAGCGCCGCCGGCGGTCGGCGGCCCCGGAGCGATCGTCGCGGGCCCGGCGCGGTCGGACCTGGTCCCGGACAACCGAGAGCGGCGCTCGGTGAGGGTCCGGAGCTCGTCGCGGCGCTCGATCCGGATCTCGTCGCACCATCCGTTCGAGCGGGTCAACGCGCGGCTCGAGTTCGATCGGGTCGCGGCAATCGGGTTCCGCCTCGACCTGCCGGCCGGCGTCTCCGAGTCCTGGGCGCCGGGTGAGTCGAAGACGGTCGTCCTCGTGCGCTATGCCGGCTCGGGCGGTGATGAGTCGGGCGTCGGCCGATGACTCGCCGCCTCGATCCGGACGAACGGCTCGCCCGCTACGGCCCGACCGCGGGCGATCGTGTCCGTCTGGCCGACACCGATCTGTGGGTCCGGGTCGAAGCCGATCGCCAGGCGCCCGGCGACGAGCCGATCTGGGGCTATGCCAAGACGCTCCGTCCGCGAATGACCCAGACGGGCCGGGCGTCCGACTCCGAGCTAGATGCCGTCGTCGCGGGCGCTCTCGTGATCGATCCGACGATCGGGATCGTCAAGGCCGACATCGGGATCAAGGATGGCCGGATCGTCGGCGTGGGCCGGGCCGGGAACCCGGCGATCAGCGATGGGATCGAGCTCGAGATCGGGCCCCACACCGCGCCGATCATGGCCTACGGCCTGATCGCGACGCCGGGCGCCGTCGACAGCCACGTTCACCTGATCAGCCGGGAATTGATGCCGGCCGCCCTGTCCGGCGGCGTGACGACGCTGATCACCGCCGGGTTCGATGAGCCGCCGTGGGCGATGGAGCGGACCCTCGCGGCCCTCACCGAGTGGCCGCTCAACGTCGGGATCCAGGCGTGCGCTCGATCCGTCGCCGGGCCCGACTTCGAGGCGCTCGTCGAGGCGGGCGCCGTCGGTTTCAAGATCCACGAGGACTACGGGGCGGATCCGGAGCTGATCGACGCCACCCTCCGGTTCGCCGACGCCGCCGGGGTCGCCGTCGCGCTCCATACCGACGGACTGCACGAGACGGCCGAGCTCGAGGACACGATCGCGGCAATCGCCGGCCGGACGGTCCACGCCTATCACGTCGAGGGTACCGGTGGGGGACACGTGCCGGACCTGCTCGGGTTGGTGCGGGAGGCGAATGTGATCTGTTCGTCCACGACGCCGACGCTCCCGTTCGGGGTCAACACCGCGGCCGAGCACGTCGCGATGATCGTCCTGAACCATGGCGGCTCGATGGCGGTGGCCGAGGACATCGCGCTGGCACGTGGTCGGATCCACCCGGCAACGATGGCGGCCGAAGGCCCCCTTCACGACCTCGGCGCGATTCAGATCATCAACTCGGATTCGCAGGGCATGGGCCGGATCATGGAGTCCGTCCGCCGCTCGTTTCAGCTTGCCAGCGTGCTGACACGGTGGCGTGGTACCACGTTGAAACGCGGAGGCGCAGCGGGCGACGAGGACGACAACGAGCGGGTCCTGCGCTACCTCGCCAAGGTCACGATCGAGCCCTCGATCACCCACGGGATCGCGAACCACGTCGGATCGCTTCGGCCCGGCCGGCTCGCCGACATCGTGCTCTGGAAGCCCGCCTGGTTCGGGGCCAAGCCGGAGCTCGTCCTGAAGTCGGGCGTCGCGGCGTGGGGACCGCTCGGCGAGGGCAACGCGACCGTCGAGCGGGCAGAGCCGACGCGCTATCGCCCGGACTGGGGAGCGGCTCCGGGTGTCGCGCCTCGCCTCGGGGTCACGTTTGCCGCGCCGTCGGCCGCGGATCGGCTGCGGCGGAGCTCGGTCGGGGGCCGCGAGATCGTCCCGATCGGGCGAACGCGGGGCCTGACCCGGAACGATCTCTGGCTGAACCGGGCGACGGCCCCGATCGAGGTCGACCCGATCGACGGCCAGGTCACGCTCGGCGGCGAGCCGCTGGCCATCGCGCCGGTGAGTGACCTGCCCCTGAACCGCCGCTACTTCCTGCGCTGACGACGTCGCGCGCCGCAGTCAGCCCCAGATGTCGCCGATCGTGAAGCCGTCGGGGAACGGATCGGTCGGGTCGACCACGTAGTCCGCGATGCCGGTGATCCACGCCTGGCCGGTGATCTGGGGCACGACGGCCGCCCGGTCGCCGAGGCGCGTCTCCTCGAGCAGCCGGCCGGTGAACACGGTGCCGAGGATCCCCTCGTGGCGGAAGTCCTCGCCGATCGCAAGCCGGCCCCGAGCGTGGAGGGTCGCCATCCGGGCTGATGTTCCGGTCCCGCACGGGGAGCGGTCGATCGCCCCGGTCCACGTCGCTGGGCGCTTCCAGTCCAGCACGCCGCTCGAGACGGTGACGACGTTGCGCATCGAGTTTGCCGGGTCGTGGGCCGGCCCGGACAGCTGGCCGATCGTGATCCCGGTGAAGCCCGGCTGCTCCGGGTGGACGACCGGCAGCTGCTCGTTGGCGGCCGCCTTGATCATCTCCGTGATCCGGGTGATGTCGGAGCCCTCGTCGGGGGTCAGGCGCAGCCCGAATGCCTCGGCCGAGGCGATCACGTAGAACATCCCGCCGTAGGCGACATCGACCGTCACCGAGCCGAGGTGCGGCACCTCGACGACGGTGTCGAGGTGGGTCGTGAACGCCGGAACGTTCCGGAAGGTCACTCCGGTCACCTTGCCCGCGGCGCAGTCGGCCCTGACCCGAATCAGTCCGGCCGGCGCCTCGAGGGTCAACTCGGTCACGGGCTCGGTCATTGGGAGGACGCCGGTCTCGAGGAGCGCGGTGACCACGCACATCGTGTTCGTCCCGCTCATCCCCGGGTACTCGACCTGCTCCATGATCACGTAGCCGGCGGCCGCCTCGGGGTGCAGCGAGGGCAGAACGAGGTTGCAGTTCGCGGCCGGGTACCCGCGGGGCTCGCGGACCATCCGCAGCCGGAGGTCGTCGCGATGGGCCTGGAGCCAGGTCATCGCCTCGAACATCGTGCCGGACGGCACGCCGTCCACGCCGCCCACGATCACCCGTCCGGGTTCGCCCGCAGCGTGGAGATCGATCGCGCGGATGGCCCGCCCGAGGCGGATCGGTGCGCGCTCGACGGCCGGCTTCACCTGAGGCAGCCTAGCGGGTCCAGCCGGCGGCCGGTCAGCGGCCGCGCTGGGCGTCGGCCATCTCGCGAGCCACGTCCCGCTTGGCATCGCGATCAGCGATGTCGCGGCGGCGGTCGAAGAGGTTCTTGCCGCGGGCCAGGCCGAGCTCGAGCTTTGCCCGGCCCTTGCCGGTGAGGTACAGCCGGAGCGGAACGATTGTCTGGCCCTTGGCCTTCGTCCGGCCCAGGAGCTCGTCGATCTCGCCCCGGTGGAGGAGCAGCTTGCGGACCCGCTTGGGCTCGTGGTTGTAGCGGTTCGCCTGCTCGAACGGGGCGATGTGGGCGCCGATCAGCCAGGCCTCGTCGCGTTCGATCCGGGCATACGCGTCGGACAGGTTGACCTTGCCCGCCCGGATCGACTTGATCTCGGTCCCGGTCAGGACGATGCCCGCCTCGAACGTCTCGTCGATCGAGAACTCGTGTCGAGCTCTCCGGTTGAGGGCAATGGTCTTCTCGTCAGCCACGCAGAGCTTCCTTCTGGATGCGCCCACATCGGCGCCGATCTTCGTTCATCTCGCCCGCCCCCGTCTGCGATCGTCGCGCACGGGTGCGTCAGCGCAAGGCGGCTGCGAGCACCGCAGCGAGCAGGCTCGGATTGCGAGCGAGGAGCGCAGCGCCAACGCGCAATGGCGTGCCCAGGCGCGACAGCCGAACGTCTCGCCCCGGAATGCACGAAGGCCGGTCCTCGCGGACCGGCCTCCGAAAGCTTCCCACCCACAGGGGTGTCCGACTAGACGGCCACTCCCTGCGAGGTGGTGCAGCTACTACTGTCGATCACTGCACATCACCTCCTTTCGTTCCTTTCCACCGTACAGGAACGCGGATCGGCATGCAAGCACGGACCGGGCGACCCGATCCGGGCCGTCCGTCAGGCGGCTGGCCGAAGGCTCGCCGGGGCCATCGCCGGGGCCATCGCGGACTCCTTCGTGAGCAGATCGACGGCCTTGTCGAGGGCCGGGTCGTCGTCTGGCCCGGCATCGGCAGGCGTCGTCACAGGCACGTCCGGGACGATCCCGACCCGGTGGATCCAGCGCTTGTCCGGAGTCAGCCACTTGGCAATCGTCAACTTCAGCGCAGCCCCGTCCTGGAGCTGGACCCACTGCTGGACGGTGCCCTTTCCGTACGAGGTCTCGCCGACGATCGTGGCCCGGTCACGATCCTGGAGGGCGCCCGCGACGATCTCGCTGGCGGACGCCGACCCCTGATCGATGAGGACGACGAGCCTGATCGACGCAGCCGTCGCGATCCCCTGCCCGGAGGCGTCGGTCGGGGTCTGGTTGCCATCGGCATCCTCCTCGAGGAACACCGGGCCGTCCTTGATGAACTCGCTCGCGATCGCCCGGGCGGCGGTGACGTAGCCACCCGGATTGCCACGCAGGTCGAGGATGATCCTGGTCTTGCCGGCCTTGAGATCGGCCTGCAGCGCATCGTGGAACTTCGTGGCCGCATTGTCCGAGAAGGCGGTGAGTGCGATATAGCCGACGGTGTTGTCGGCGAGGTCTCTCGTGATGACCTCCTTGCTGATGATCACGTCGCGGACGACGGTGATCTCGACCGCCGCCGCGCCGTCGCGGACGACCGACAGGACGACCTCGGTGCCCTTCTTGCCCCGGATCTTGTTGCGCGCACCGTCGATCGTGAGGCCGTCGAGGGGTGCCCCGTCCACGGCGACGATCGCATCGCCGGCCTTGATCCCGGCCTTCTCGGACGGCGAGCCCTCGATCGGCGTCACGACGATCAGGACGCAATCAGGGCCGAGGGTCGCGCAATCGGTCGTCTCGCCCTTCGCGTTCTTCGTTCCGATCTCGGCGCCGATCCCCTCGAACTGGCCGGACAGGTCCTGGAGGCCCTGACGATACTCGTCCGGGGTCAGGTAGGCGGAATAGGGATCGTCGAGGGCGTCGACCATGCCCTTGATCGCCCCGTTGATCAGCGCCTTCTGGTCGACGGCCCCGCCGGCGTAGCGGCTCGTGATCGTGTCGTACGAGTCCCAGAACGACTGGAAGTCCTGCTCGGCGGCGACCGGCGTGCCGGGCTGGGTGGCCGCCCGCTGGCCGACGAGGAAGCCCGAGACGAACAGGGCGCCGCCGGCGAGGACGGAGACGACGACCATCGCAAGCGCGAGGATCGGGCCGCGGGCGCTACCGGACGCGCGCGTCGCCGCGACGACCGGCGCCGTGGGGACCTCGAGAGCGGGCCCTGTCGGAAGGGACGATGTCGGATCGACGATCGAGGCTGGCGGCGCGGCCGGCTCGCTGCGATCGGGATCGGACGATGAACGATCGGAGGGGAACATCGAGGACGTGGTTCTCCGCTGTGTCGGGTTCGGGCGGGCGCTCAGGCTACACCGCCTTGTTGACGATGCTACGTGCGGTTGATGGCCCGCGGATCGTCGGTGAACGGAACTTCACGGAACTGGTGCAGCCGCTCAACATCCGGGCGGGTTGCCGGCGGGGCCGTCAGCGGATCAGGTACGTCCGCACCGACAGCCACGAGCCCAGGACGCCGAGGCCGAGACCGGCGGCCGTGACCAGGACGACGAGATCCCGGGCCAGTGAGCCGAAGCTCAGCGGCAGGACCCGGAAGAAGTCGACCATGAATACCCCGATCGGATCGGCCAGGAGGGCCAGCCCGCCGAGCGTGATCGCCGCCCCGAGCAACCCGACCATCGCGCCCTCGAACACGAACGGCCAGCGGATGAACGCGTCCGACGCTCCGACCAGGCGCATGATCTCGATCTCCTCGGACCGTGCGACCACCGCCAGGCGGATCGTGTTGACGATGATGAACAGCACGATCACCCCGATCACGAGCAGGATCACCGATCCCGCGGTGCGCAGGATGTCCGTGACCGACTTCACGTTCTGGGCTGTGTCCTTGGTGTCGAGAACGTTCCGGATCGCCGGCTCCTCGCGCAGGAGGTTCGCGATCGGTGTGGCGTAACTCGGGTCGATCAGCTTGACCTCGTAACTCGCGGTCAGCGGGTTCACGTCGAGGTACTTGGTGAGGTCCTCGCGGCCCTGCTCCTTCATCGACTGCTGGAACCGGGCGAGGGCCTGCTCCCGGGTCACGAACGTCACCCCGGCCACCTCGGGCATCGCCTCGAGCCGGACCTGCAGGGTCGCGATGTCCGCTGGAACAGCATCGAGCTTGATGTTGGCGACGACCTCGACCTTCGATTCGGTGAAGTCGAGGGCCGACAGGAGGCCCGTCTGGATGATCCAGAAGCCGGCCAGCAGGACGAGCATGAGGACCATCGTGGCGGTCGCCGCCAGGCTCATGAGGGCATTCCGCCAGAAGCCCTGCCAGGCCCGTCGCAGACTGAAGACGACGAAGCCGATCATCGGCCCGTCCCAGCCTTGGTGGTGGCGCGTCGGGCGACCGCCTGTCGAACGTCCATCAATCGGCCCGGTGGTAGGCGCCACCGACCTCGTCGCGGATGACCCGACCCTCTTCGAGAGCCACGACGCGCTTGCGCAGCGCGGTCACGACGTCGGCGTCGTGGGTCGCCATCATCACGGTCACCCCGAGCTCGTTGATCCGGAGGAGCAGCTGGATGATCTCCCAGCTGATGAGCGGATCGAGGTTGCCGGTCGGCTCGTCGGCGATGATCAGGCGCGGGTCATGGACGAGCGCCCGGGCGATCGCCGTCCGCTGCTGCTCGCCACCCGATAGCTGGCTCGGGATCTGGCTGCGCTGGGCGGTCAGCCCGACGAGGGCGAGGACGCGATCGACGGCCGGCCGGATCGTGCGCCGGGGCGAGCCGGTCACCTCGAGGGCGAAGGCGACGTTCTCCCACACGCTCTTCGTGGGCAGCAGCTTGAAGTCCTGGAAGACGATTCCGATCTTGCGCCGGATCTTCGGGACCGCCCGGCGCGGCAGCCGTGCGAGATCCTGGCCGTCGAGCACGACCTGGCCCTGGCTCGCGATCTCGTCCCGGATCAGGAGCTTGATCAGGGTCGACTTGCCGGCGCCGCTCGGCCCGACAAGGAAGACGAAGTCGCCCTCCGGGATCACGAGGTCGACGTCGCGCAGGGCGGTCTTGCCGTTGGGATACGTCTTCGTGACGTCGTGCATCACGAGGACTGCCCGATCCGCGGAAGAG
>JALYPW010000030.1 GCA_030856145.1 Chloroflexota bacterium
GGGCAGAACGAATTGGAACCGTGGACGATCGAGTAGCGTGAGCCCTCCCGCGTCGCGTTGTTGAGGGTCTGGTAGTACAGAATGAAGCGCCCGCCCTCGATGATCCCGAACAGGAGCAAGAAGAAGATCGGAGCGACCAACGCGAACTCGACAAGAGCCTGACCCTTCGAGGCATGACGCGAACCACTACGCACTGAATGTCGATGCCTCGTCATGGCGTCGGCGTCGGGAGCTTCAGATCAGTCATGGCAAAGACGCTTGTCCGGTCGAAGGTCATCGTGGATGGCATCCCGTAGCGCGTGCCGAACACCTCGAGGTTGAACGGGACGAGCAGCTTGAATTCGTAGGTCAGAGTGACCCTGAGCCAGCAGGGCGATGCCCGAACGGGGTCGTCGCAGGCATAGGCGGGGTCATTCACGCCCGGGGCTCCCCACGCGGTACCGTCGGGAGACAGCTGATAGCTGAACGACGGATTGGTGCAGCTGTCGTCTGGCCCGACGTAGTCCGGTAGCTTGCTGGCGGCGACGCACGCGCGGCGCCGCATCTTGGCCTCGGTGCCGTCCGGGACGACGTTGTAGACAGCGCTGTTCCACTTCTGGGATCCGAACGTCCCATAGTCCGCGGCCTCGCGGGCCGCTGACTCGACGGTCAGCATCGTCGTATAGATGCGGGCCAGGTCGATGATGCCGAGCGCGATGACGACCATGATCGGGACGACGAGCGCGAACTCAACGACCGATTGGCCTCGGCGCGACCGATGGCGGTCTCGGGGCCGGGTGCGATGAAGGGCTTGTAGCAATGGATCCACCTGGTGAGCGCGAGTACCAGCGGGGTAGTACCAGCTGATCTCGGCTCCGGCATTCTTCCAGCCTGACCTTTCACCGGACCTTTCGAATAGAAGGGATAGCCCATAAGTACCAATGTTTTGGTGCACGGCGACACCGCCGCTCATACCCTGAGACCTCGCCGTCCGAAAAGGGGTCGGCCCGGTCCCGGATTCCGTCGATTCCGACCGACGTCCGCGGGAGGGGCGGTCCGCCAAACGGTCCCGCGGGTCAGTCCGCGACTGGCTCCGCGTCGAGCGACGGGTCCGGCTCCTCGGCACCCGCGGTCGGGCCGGTCGGGCCCTCGTCGAGCGGCGCGAGGGGATCCTGGACTTCCGTCGCCCGTCCCTCGTTCTGGGGACCGCGATCGCGCTCGATGACGACCCTGCCGAAGCCCGCCGCCTCGAGCTCGGCCCCGATCGCATCCGCGTCGCCGACGAGCACGATCGCCGACTCATGCGGCCGGATGTGCTGGGCCGCCGCCTGGACGGACTCGATCGTGACTGCCTCGATCGCTGGCCGGTAGCGGGTCAGCTCGTCGTCGCCGAGATCGTGGACCGCGAGCCCCGCCAGCGCCCCGACGACCGGCCCGGGTGTCTCGAACCGGAGCGGGAAGACCCCGACGAGATAGTCGCGGGCCGCCTTCAACTCGGCGGCGGTCACGGCCGTGTCGCGCATCCGGTCCAGCTCGGCGAGGGTATCGACGATCGCCGGGACTGTGACCTCTGTATTCACAGCGGCCCGGGCGGCGAATGGACCGGCGGCCCGGCGCAGGTCGAAGCCCGCGCCGGCCCCGTAGGTGTAGCCCTTCTCCTCGCGGAGCTTCGTGTTCAGCCGCGAGTTGAACAGGCCGCCGAGGATGGCGCCCATCACCGACAGCGAGTGGAAGTCGGCGATCCGGCGGGGCAATCCGATATGCCCGATCCGGATCTCTGTCTGGACCGATCCCGGCCGATGGATGACCCGGACGAACCGTTCGCGGATGGCTCCCTCGGCCACGATCGAGCCGGTCGCTCCCGCGCCATACACCGCGCCCCACGAACCGAGCAGTCTCTGGGCGATCCCCGCCACGTCGATCCCGGTCAGGTCGCCGCCGACGACGAGCGTCGTTCGAGCCGGGTCGAGGCCGCGCTGCCAAGCCGCGCGGACACGGCCTGCATCGAGGCCCGTGACGGTCTCGCGCGTGCCACCGGACGGCCGGCGGTACGGCGAGCCGCCGCTGTAGATCGTCGCCGCGAACACCTCGTCGGCGCGGCGGCGCGGATCGG
>JALYPW010000039.1 GCA_030856145.1 Chloroflexota bacterium
GGCCATCGTCGCCGCGATGCCCGACAAGTTCCGCTGACCGATCGGTCCCTTCAGCTATCCCGACGGGCGGGTGGTTCGCCACCCGCCCGTCGCTCACCGTTCGAGGACGTGCACCCATGAAGATCACCACGCTCGCCGCAACCGGTCTGCTCCTGCTGGCCCTCGTCGGCTGCTCCGGCAGCGGCTCGGCGACGAACACCCCCGCCGGCAACCCGTCGACGGTGCCGGCTGCCAGCGCGGCTGCGAGCAACGCGCCCGCGAGCAGCTCGCCCGCGGCGAGTGCCGCAGCGACCGACGCCACCGCGACCGACGCCACCGCAATGACCGTCAAGGACTTTACTCTCGAGCCGAAGGACGTCACTGTCCAGGGTGACGTCAACCTGGCGGTGACGAATGCCGGTCCGACCATCCACAACGTCAAGATCAGGGACGCCGCCGGAACGGACCTCGGCGGGACGAAGGACCTGAAGTCCGGCGAGTCGGAGACGTTCACCGTCTCGATCCCGGCCGGGACGTACACCTTCTATTGCTCACTGCCGGGCCACGAGAGCCTCGGCATCAAGGGCACCCTGACCGTCACGAAGTAGCGGTTGCGGTTCGCGGCCCTCAACGATCCGATCGAAGGCGCCCGGGCTCCGGCTCGGGCGCCTTCTCATTCCTGCCTCGAGCGCCTTCGGATTTCGGCCACCTTCGGTGAGGCGTGGAACATCGAGCGCCGACCCGGCGTCCCTCGGGCGTCCGCGCTGGAGATGGAGATTCCGCCCATGACGATCACGACCCGCCCCGCAAGCCCGCTTCGGCGAGCCGCGCTGCTCCTCCTCGTCGCGTCCGTGGCCGCCTTCGGCATTCTCCTCGGCAGCGTCCGGCCCGTCGCCGCGTGCAGTTGCGCGATGCCGGGCTCGCTCAAGGAGAGCGCCACCCCGGAACAGGCGATCTTCAGCGGGACGGCCGGCGACCATCAGCCACGGGGCGTCCCCGTCCAGGTGGATCGCTGGTTCTGGGGCCAGGGCGCCGCCCCGGTCGTCTGGCTCAGCGAGTCGAGCTTTGGCGATGGCGCGGCGTGCGGCACCAACCCGCCGGCGCAAGGTTCGCGCTGGCTGTGGATCGCCTGGCGACCCGGCAACAGTGGCGACTTCGGAACCGGGCTGTGCTCCCCGGCCCACGATCTCGGAACGCCCGAGGGCCAGGCAGTGTTCGCAGAGGCGCTCGACATCTTCAACGGCGTGGCGCCACCGACGCCGGTCGAGGCCGCCGCCGTTGAGACCGTCGACCCGGTAACAGCGCCCGATCCGGCGGCCGCGGCCCGCGATCAGGCGGCGGTCACGATCATCGGCGGGCTGCTCCTCGGCTCGTTGGCCCTGTTCGGGGGTCTCGTCCTCATTGCTCGCCGTTCCAGAAACCGCACCGACCTCTCAGACTAGGCTCGGCCCTAGAACAATCCGACGACGTTGCCCTGGGCGTCGATGTCGATGTTCTCGCCACCCGGCCTGGACGGAAGCCCGGGCATCGTCCGCATCTCGCCGACGAGCGGGGTGATGAAGCCGGCACCGGCCGACAGGCGGATGTCCCGGATCGGAACGGTGAATCCGCTCGGGGCGCCCTTCAGGTTCGCGTCGTGGCTCAGCGAGTATTGGGTCTTGGCCATGCATACCGGGAGATGGCCCATCCCGAGATCCTCGTAGAGCTTCAGCGCCTTCTTCGCGGCCGGCGCAAGCTCGAACCCGTCGGCGCCGTAGATCTTCGTGACGATCGCCTCGATCTTCTCGCCGAGCGGGGCATCGTCCGGGTACAGGAGCTGGAACCTCGCTTCGCCACTCGAGGCGGCATCCCACACGGCCTGGGCCAGCGTCGCCGCCCCGTCACCGCCCTCGACGAAGTGGGTCGCGACGACGGCATCACGGGCGCCGGCGGCGAGCGCGACCTGGCGGATCGCCTCGACCTCGGCCGAGGTATCGGTGGGGAACGAGTTGATCGCGACGACCACCGGGACGCCGAAGATCCGTACGTTCTCGATCTGCTTGGCGAGGTTCGCGGCGCCGGTCCGGACCGCCTCGACATTCTCCTCGAGCAGCGCCGGGTCGAGTGGCTTGCCGGCCACGATCCGGCCGACCCCACCGTGCATCTTCAGCGCCCGAACCGTCGCGACGACGACCGCCGCATCGGGCTCGAGGCCCGACGCCCGGCACTTGATGTCGAAGAACTTCTCGGCTCCCATGTCGGCGCCGAAGCCGGCCTCGGTGCAGACGATCTCGTTCGTGGCGAGGGCGAGGCGATCGGCGATGATCGAGTTGTTGCCGTGGGCGATGTTGGCGAATGGCCCGCAATGGACGAAGGCCGGACCGCCCTCGAGCGTCTGGAGCAGGTTCGGCTTGATCGCGTCGGTCAGGAGCGCTGTCATCGAGCCGGCGACCTTGAGGTCCTCGGCCGTCACCGCGCTGCCGTCCTTGCGCGTCGCCATGACCATTCGGCCGAGCCGGGCGCGAAGGTCGTGGATGTCCCGGGCGAGGGCGAGGACGGCCATGACCTCGGATGCGACCGTGATCACGAACTCGGTCTCGCGGGGGAGTCCGTTCTCCTTGCCGCCGAGCCCGACGATCACCTTCCGCACGGCTCGGTCGCTGATGTCCATGACCCGCGGCCAGAGGATCGAGAACGGGTCGATGCCGAGCGCGTTGCCGTGATGGAGGTGGTTATCGAGGAAGGCTGCGCCGAGGTTGTGGGCGGCCCCGATCGCGTGAACGTCGCCGGTCAGGTGCAGGTTGAAGTCGGCCATCGGGATGACCTGGCTGTACCCGCCGCCGGCGGCCCCGCCCTTGATCCCGAAGACCGGCCCGAGCGATGGCTGGCGGATGCAGACCGCCGCTCTCTTCCCGATCCGGTTCAGCCCCTGGGCCAGCCCGACTGTCGTCGTGGACTTGCCTTCCCCGAGCGGCGTCGGACTGATCGCGGTGACGACGACGTACTTGCCGCGCGGTCGTTCCGCCTCGAGCCGCTCGATCCCGGCGAGCGTGACCTTCGCCTTCGTGTGGCCGTAGGGCTCGATCTCGTCGTCGTGGAGGCCGAGATCGTGGGCGACGTCCATGATCGGACGGGGCGTGACGGAACGGGCGATCTCGAGATCGGAGGGAAAGCTCATCGGGCTCCTCGGTTGGCGACGATCCGGTCGCGGGACACGGTGGCAGGCTCATCGGCCGGCGGCGCGACGGGTTCGATGGGCGGAACGTGCGAGACGGCGAGCGGCTCGACGAGACGTCCCGACCCCTCACGGCCAGTCCCCTCCTGGGCGTGCGCGGCCCGCACGAGATGGGCGAGGAGGAGGGCATTTGTCAACGGGCCGACTCCGCCGGGAACCGGCGTGATCGCCGACGCAACGGTCCGGACGGACTCGAAGTCCACGTCACCGACGATCGCTCCATCGACGACGTTGATCCCGACGTCCACGACCACCACGCCGCGGCGCACCATGTCGCCGCGGATCAGGCCTGGATGGCCCGCTGCCACGACGATGATCTCGGCATCCTTGACGTGCCTTGCGAGGTCGCGTGTCCTGGAGTGGCAGACCGTCACGGTCGCGTTCTCGCGGACCAGCAGGAAGGCGGCGGGCATGCCGACGACCGCGGACCGGCCGACGACGACCGCCCGCTTGCCCTCGATCTCGATCCCGGAGCGGCGCAGGATCTCGACCGCGGCGTGGGCCGTCGCCGGCAGGAATCCCTCATAGCCGAGGCGGAGCAGCCCGGCGTTCATGGGATGGATCCCGTCGATGTCGCGGGCCGGATCGATCGTGTCGACGATCGCCCGAAGGCGGATCGTCGGCGGCAGCGGCATCTGGACAATGATCCCGTTGACCGCCGGGTCGGCGTTCAGCCCACGGATCGTGTCGATGACGCTGGCCTCGGATGCCTCGCCGTCGACCTCGACGAGGCGGCCCTCGATCCCGACCTTCTCGCAGCTTCGCAGGATCTGACCGAGATAGACCATCGAGGGCGCGTCGCGGCCGACGATCACGACGGCCAGGACGGGCGACCGGCCGTGACGCTCGCGATAGGCGCTGACGTCCTCGCCGACCGCCTGCCGGATCTCGCTGGCGATCGGGCCACCCTGGAGGAGTCGAGCGCCGGCGCGGGCCATCGCCGTCAGAACCTCATTCCGGGTCTGACTCCGGCTCCAGCGGGTCGCGCGTCGAGCCGCTCCGGACCCCGGCATGGACTAGCGCGACGATCTCCTCGACGCTCGCGAGGAGCCCCATGACCCGGGCCGTGGCCTCGCCGGAGAACGAGTCGTCATCGACCGACGGCAGGTTGATCAGGACATTGGCAGCAGCACCGCGAGCCGCGGCCTCCGCGAGGAGCGTCGCGACGTCGAGGTCGCTCGATGCGTTCACGTTGCTCCGCCCGACCAGCGATTCAGCCGTGGCGACGAGCTCGAGGCAGGCCTCGACGGTCAGCATCGGGACCTCGGCGGCCCGCCTGGCTGCGGCGCTCAGCGCGGTCCGACGCGTCGCCCGTTCCTCATCGGTGTCCTTCGCGAGCTTCATCGCCGCGGCGAAGTCGGCATACGCGTCCGCGTCTTCGTCGGCCAGGCTCAGGAATCGGGCCGAGAGACGCTGGCCGACCGCCTGAGCGCGCCGATGCAGGTCGGCATGGGCGGCGTACTTCGGCCGACCCTCCGACAGGGACGCGACCATCGCGACGAGCGCCGCTCCGAGCGAAGCCGCGACCGCTGACGCGCTGCCGCCGCCCGGCACTGGCGCCGCGGACGAAAGTTCGTCGACGAACGCTTCGACGGTCAGGTCACGAAACGAGGGACGAGCGATGGGATCAGCCATGCGCCGAATTGTAGGTTGCGGCGGTCGTGACGGGGCGAGCACGGTACCCGCGTGCTCGCCCC
>JALYPW010000067.1 GCA_030856145.1 Chloroflexota bacterium
CTCCCAGGGCGCCCGCGGCGCTGGAGATCCGCGTTCCGACCGGCTCGCCGGCCGCCACGCGGGTGATGTTGTCGGGCTGATTGAGGTCGAAGACCACGATCGGCAGGTCGTTCTCCATGGCAAGAGAGACGGCCGCCGCATCGAGGACCTTGAGCTGGTCGCGCAGGAGATCCGCGTATTCGAGCTCAGCGTAGCGCTGCGCGTCGGGATGAGTCAGCGGATCGGCGTCGTAAACTCCATCCACCTTGGTCGCCTTGAGCAGGACCTCGGCCCCGATCTCGACCGCGCGCAGGGCGGCGGCGGTGTCGGTCGTGAAGTACGGGTTGCCGGTGCCGGCCACGAACAGGGCGACGCGGCCCTTCTCGAGGTGGCGGACGGCCCGCCGCCGGATGTACGGCTCGGCGACCTCGTTCATCGCGATCGCGCTCATCACCCGGGTCGGCACGCCTGCTCGTTCGAGGGCGTCCTGGAGGGCCAGGCCGTTCATCACGGTCGCGAGCATGCCGATGTAGTCGCCCGTGGCCCGGTCCATGCCGCTGGCCGCCGCCGCGAGGCCGCGGAAGATGTTGCCGCCGCCGACGACGATCCCGACCTGGACGCCGAGCCGGTGGACCTCGGCGACCTGGCGGGCGATGAATGCGCAGAACTTGGGATCGACGCCGTAGGACCGATCGCCGAGCAGCGCTTCACCGGACAGCTTGAGGAGGATCCGCGAGTAGCGGACCGACTCCCCTCCTGCACCGCCGGCGCCGGCCGGGGTCGTTCCGGTGGCGTCGCTCACAGCTCCTCCCCGAGCCCGTAGCGGACGAACCGGCGGACGCGGATGTTCTCGCCGATCGTCGAGATCTTCTCCGTCACGAGATCGCGCACGGAGCGCTCCTCATCGCGGAACGGCTGGTCGAGGAGGCAGACCTGCGAGAACCACTTCTTGAGCTGGCCCTCGACGATCTGGGGCCGGATGCTCTCGGGCTTCTTCTGGGTCGACTCATCGGCGAGGAGCTCGGCATTCTTCGCCTCGAGGACGTCGGCCGGGATGGCGTCGGCATCGACGTACAGGGGGGCCAGGCCGGCGACCTGGATCGCCAGGTCACGGACGAGCTTCTGGAACTCGTCAGTGCGCGCGACGAAGTCGGTCTCGCAGTTGACCTCGATCAGGACGCCGACGCGGCCGCCGGTGTGGATGTAGCTCGAGACGAGTCCCTCGCGTGCGTCGCGACCGGCCTTCTTCGCGGCAGCCGCCAGGCCCTTCTCCCGGAGGAGGGCGACCGCCGTCTCGACGTCGCCGTCACTCTCGACGAGGGCGTTCTTGCAGTCCATGAAGCCGGCGCCGGTCCGCTCCCGGAGGTCCTTGACCGCGGCGGCGGTGATCTCTGCCATGTGGGGGGTTCGCTCCTGTGTCGTGGTGCGACGGGCCGGAGCCCGCGGGTGGCGTGTGGTTGATGGCGGCGGACGCGTTCGCCCGCGGATTCGTCAGGGCCGGGCGCGAGCGGCGATCCCGAGGACCGGGCCGGCGCGTCGCGCGACCGGACCCGGGATCAGGCGTTGGCGGGCTCGGCCTTCTCTGCGGCCTCACGGGCGAGCTCGGCGGCGATCTCCTCGGGGCTGGCCTCGGGGGCCGGGGCGGCCTCGGCGAGCGTCGGGCTCGGGCGCGCGCCGGGCAGGAGGTCGTCTTCCTCGGCATCCGGCTCGAAGCTCAGGGCCTTGCCGCCGGCAAGGGCCGCGACCAGCTCGTTGGAGGCGTTCTCATCGAACTCGGGCTCGGCGGTCATGACGACCTCGGGCTCGGGCTCGTTGGCCCGGGCGGCGCGCTCCTGCTGGCCCTCGATGCAGGCCTCGGCGATGAGCGTGCAGAGCAGCCGGATCGACCGGATCGCGTCGTCGTTGGCCGGAATGATGTGGTCGATCTCGTCGGGGTCCACGTTCGTGTCGCCGGTCGCGATGACCGGCAGCTCGAGCTTGTTCGCCTCGGTGACCGCGATCCGCTCGCGGTGCGGGTCGATGATGAAGATCGCGCCGGGGACGCGCTTCATCTTGCGCATCCCGCCGACCGTCAGGGTCAGCTTGTTCATCTCGTCGGTCAGCTTGGCGGCTTCCTTCTTCGTCATCCGCTCGAAGTCGCCGGCCTGCTGGCGGGCCTCGAGCTGCTCGAGCAGCGAGATCCGCTTCTTGATCGTCGTGAAGTTGGTGAGCATCCCGCCGAGCCAGCGCTTGTTGACGAACGGCTGGCCGGCCCGGGTCGCCTCCTGGGCGATCGGCTCCTGGGCCTGCTTCTTGGTCCCGACGAACAGGACGTACTCGCCGCGGGCGACTGTGTCGCGGACGAAGTCGAGGCTCGACTCGAGGTGCTTGACCGTCTGGGCCAGGTCGATGATGTGGATGCCGTTGCGCTCGGCGAAGATGAACGGCTTCATCTTGGGGTTCCAGCGCCGGGTCTGATGTCCGAAGTGGACGCCGGCTTCGAGCAGCTGCCGCATGGAAACGTTCGGCACGGGGAGAGGCCTCCTGTCGGTGTGTTCCTCCGCGGACTTCTGTCGCCGGGTCTCCGGTCCGGGTCGCTCGTGCCGCGTCGCTGCCATGGGGCGCGCGCTCGGCTCGGTGGCCTGGTCCGGCACCGTCCCGGTCGGAACGGTCCGCGTGTGATCTCCGTCGCGTCGGGCACGTGCCGTCGGCGCGGGTGGTGAGGTGGCTTCGGCGGTCCCGGAGCCGGGCGGAGTGTAGCACGGGGTCTGCCGCGGGCCGGTCGGGGCGTAGGCGGGCCGCGCAGAACCTGCTCCGCCAGTCGTGTGGGGACTCGTACGGCGGCTTCCGACCCTCCGACGGCCGGATCCAGCGACCGCGCGGCCGAACGTGAGCGTGGGCGGGGCCCCTCGAGCCTGGGTGGCCGCCCGATTCCCGCCGTTGCAGTCCAGGGACGAATTGATGGCGAAGTTGCCGATGGCAGACGTTGGAACTCAGAGCGCGATCCCCCGGTGGTGGCGGATCCGGAACCGATCTCCGACGCGCTCCGGCGGCTCGACGGCGACCAGGTCCACCCGCAGCGGCAGGCTCGGCAGCGCGTTGCCGCCGGGCAGACCGTCCTCGAACAACCGCCCGATGGCCGCCCGGAGGTGCACACGCTTGCGGTGTCCGACCGACTCCTCGGCGAGTCCGAAGTCCCGCCGACCGCGCCGCCGAACCTCGACGACGACCAGCATCCGAGGCGGGCCGGGATCGACGGCCACGATGTCCAGCTCGCCTCGCCCGGCCCGAACGTTCCGAGCGAGGATCGTCCAGCCATCCTCGGCGAGCGCCGCGACGACAGCCGACTCCGCGTCATCGCCACGAGTCTGGGCGTCAGTCCGCACGAGCCGAGCCTAGTCGCCGGCGCTCACCGCCCGCTTATCCCGCGACCGGCTCCAGCAACAGGAGGTCCGCGGCATCGAGCATCGCGTCGTCGGCCATGACCGGGACGGCCTCGCGGTCGAGGAGCTCGTGGGTGTCGGGCGAGGCGGCCGGGTCGCCGAACATGTCGAATGCGAGCTGGTCGCCGGCGAGCGTCCGCTGGAGGGCGAGGAACGAGCGACGATGGAACGGGGTGAGGCCCATCGCCCGGATCGCGGTCCGGTGGTCGAGCGTCGCGTAGCCCTGGTTGTGCTCCCAGCCGTAGCCGGGATAGCGCGCCGCAAGAAGCGTCATCATCCGGTCGCGGACGACCTTGGCCACGACCGACGCGCACGCGATCGAGTAGACCTTGGCGTCGCCGTCGACGATGTTCGAGTACGGCCCGACGAGGTGCTCGAAGCCTGCGATCCGATTGCCGTCGACCATCACGTGCTCGTGGCCGCCCAGGCGGGCGATCGCGCGACGCATGGCGAGGTGAGTGGCGTGGTAGATGTTGAGCTGGTCGATCTCGCGAACCGAGGCGGCCCCGACGCCGACGGCCACGGCTCGCTGGCGGATGAGCGGCGCCAACCGCTCGCGCTGGGCCATCGACAGGGTCTTCGAGTCGCGCACGCCCGGGATCCGGTGGCAGCCGGGCTTCATGATGATCGCGGCCGCCACGACGGCGCCGCAGGTTGGTGCGACGCCGACCTCGTCCACGCCCGCGACCCGGGTCAGGCCGTCGTTCCAGAGGCGGCGCTCATGACGAAGGGTGGGGACGATCACGGCCATCGGAGGTCAGGGTAGCCGCTCCTGTCGGGCGCCGCCGCGACCCTCGTCGGTCGGTGCCATTGCCTAGACTGCGGCGATGCACATCCGTCCGCGGGCGCCAACCTGAATCGAGTGCGAGCGCATCCGCTCGCGGAGGCCGCGGGCCTCATGGTCCTGCGCTTCCTCGTGATCCTCGGCGCGACCGAGCTTGCCACCCTCCTCGGCATCGTCGGCTGGTCGCAGGGCCTGTTCGCCAACATCGTCGTCACGCTCCTGGCCATCGCCCTGGTGACTCGGCGACGCCTGTGGCGGTCGATCGGCATGACCACCGTGTTGCGGTCGCGCCTCGCCCTGTTGGCGCTCGTGCCGATTGCGTTCGAGGCGGTGACGTGGGCGCTCCCGGCGGGCGTCGCCAGCAGGGAACCTGGCTATGCGCTGTGGGGGCTCACCCTCCTGCTCGTCGGCGTCAACGAGGAACTGTTCGCCCGGGGACTCGTCCTCACGAGGCTCGAGCGGGCGTACCCGGTCTGGGTTGCAGTTGTCGGCACGGGAGCGATCTTCGGTTTGCAACACCTGTCGGCGTTCGCGTTGAGCAACCGAGCCGCCGAGGACGTGCTCATGAACGTCCTGCTGTCCGGGATCTACGGCTTCGCCCTGGCTGCTTTCCAGGTGCGCTTCCGTTGGATCTGGCCCCTGATCCTGGTGCACGCGACGGCGGACTGGGTGACCATCCTCGCGGTGCAGCCCCTGCCCGACATCTGGATCGGGCTCGCCCACCTGTTGATGCTCGCCTACGGGATCGCGCTGCTTCGGTCTCGTCGTCAGGGTCACGCGTCTGAAGGCCAGCCGGGAATCGAGCGACCCCGGCGCTTGCCGGGGTCAGAGGATGGGCGGGCGGAACGAAGGAACGCGGACTAGCGGGCGGTGCGCCGCTCGCGGAGCGTGGCAGCCTTGCCGACGCGGTCGCGCAGGAAGTAGAGCTGGGCCCGACGGACCTGGCCGTGACGAATGACCTCGATCTTCTCGATCCGGGGGCTGTTGATCTTGAACGTCCGCTCGACGCCGACGCCGCTCGCGATCCGGCGAACCGTGATCGAGCGGGTGATCCCGCCGCCACGGAGGCGCATCACGATTCCCTCGAAGACCTGGATCCGCTCGCGGTTACCCTCGACGACCTTGGCCGACACCTTGACGGTGTCGCCCGACGCGAGCTCGGGGAGGTCGGTGCGGAGCTGGTCGGAGACGATCTCGTCGAGGACGTTCACTTCGGCGTTCCTTGTTTCATGCGTCGGCAGCCGGAACTGCGGGTGGGGCATCAGGGAGGGCCGAACCAGTCGGCCGGCGGCGGAGTATACCATGGTGACCGCGTGCGCCCGGGTCGGGGACCGGGCCCTGCACGGGTTCTTGTCAGACGAATCCCAGGCGGCCAGTATTCACGTCTCTCGGGTCGCGCCCGCGGCGATCAAGCGTGGCGGTGAGCCATGTTCGTGCCAGATGATCGCCGAACAGGTCGCTGGACAACTCGGCGTCGCCTGACGTCCGAGTGAGATTCGTATGACGAGTCGCCGGGCCAGCGCCGGGCCAGCGCGGGTCTGGGCATTGCCGCCGACCGCTATCGACGGGGCTGCTTGCGGTTCTCGGGCTCGGGTGGCAGAGGCAGGTCCGGCCGCCGCTCAGCCGTCCGTGCCCGCGCCTGCTCCTCGCGCCAGCGGGCGACCGCGCCGTGATCGCCCGAGGTGAGGATCGCGGGCACGTCCATCCCGCGGAACGACGGCGGGCGGGTGTACTGGGGATACTCGAGCAGCCCCGCCGCGAAGGACTCCTCGGTCGTCGAGAGGTCGTCGATCGCGCCCGGCAGGAGCCGGATCACGGAGTCGATCACGACCAGGGCCGGCAGTTCGCCGCCGGTCAGGACGTAGTCGCCGACCGACAGCTCGAGATCGACGAGGGCCCGGATGCGATCGTCGACGCCCTCGTAGCGGGCGCAGACGAGGACGAGGTGCGAACGCCCGGCGAGGTCGTGGGCGCGGCCCTGCGAGAAGACCTCGCCGGCCGGGTCGAGCAGGATGACGAGCGAGTCGTCACGGCGGAGCGCGTCGATCCCGTCGGCGATCGGTTCCGGGCGCATGACCATCCCCGCGCCGCCGCCGTACGGGGCGTCGTCCACGCTGCGATGGCGCCCGATCCCCCACTGCCGCAGGTCGTGGGTCCGGATCGTGGCGATTCCGCGTTCCTGGATCCGGCCCGGAATGCTCAGGGCGAGTGGCCCGGAGACCATCTCCGGGAAGAGGGTCAGGACGTCGATCGCGAGCGGCATGGTCGTCAGGACCCGGCGTTCAGTCGGCGAGAACGTCGAACGGGTTCGGCCGGTCGGCGTCATCGGCCGGTCCGTCACCGGGACCCGACGGCGTGGTGGCCGCGGGCTTGCGTTGGCGCGGCCCCGGCTTCCGACGCGGCGCGCGCGGCCGATCGGGGTCGTCGGCGGCTCGCCGGCGCTTCGGGGGAGCGAGATCGAGCGCCTCCGTATCGACCACGATCTCACCGCGACGCGGGGCGAAGATCCGGATGAAGTCGCGGACGGCGGGCACGTCGAACTCGCCGTAGTCGCCGCCGTCGACGATGTAGATCTCGGCGCCGCCCGAGCGGTAGATGTCGCGGACCGTGCCCAGGACGGTGCCATCGGTCGAGGTCACGGTCGTGCCGACGACCTCGTGCCAGAAGTACGCTCCGCGCGGCAGAATCGCGTCCGGCCCGGCAGCGATCTCGAGATAGGTGCCCTTGAGGTCCTCGGCGGCGGACCGACCACGGACCTCCGCGAACTGGACGCGCCAGCCCGGACCGTCGCCGACCGCAGACGACCAGGTGATGGTCATCGGGTCGTCCGAGCCCTCGCGGTACAGCACCCGGCCGACGGCATAGCGGTCCTCGGGTCGATCGGTGAGGATCTCGATCCGGACCGCGCCGAGCAGGCCGTGGACACCGCGCACGAGGGCGACGACGAGACGGTCATCGCGGGTCGGCGCGATCGCAGGTGACCCCATCTCCTCGGTCACCGCCGTCGGCTCGGTCATGGTCGCTCTCAGAGGATCTCGAGCGAGACGGCCTCGCCGTCGCGGGCGGCGGTGACCTTCAGCAGGGTCCGGAGCGCCTTGGCGACGCTTCCGTTCCGGCCGATCACCTTGCCCATGTCGTCTTCGGCGACGTGGAGCTCGATGACGGTTCCGCCCTGATCGTGGATGACCTCGACCTTGACGGCGTCGGGATCGTCGACGAGCGACTTGGCGACGTATGCGACGAGATCGGCTGCAGCCATCGGGTGCCCTACTTCTTCTCGGCGGGCACGATGCCGGCCGTGCGCAGGAGGCGAAGGACGGTGTCGGATGGCTGGGCGCCCTTGGCCAGCCAGGCGGACGCCTTCTCGGCGTCGATGTTGAGCTCGATTGGTTCGGTGCGGGGGTTGTAGTGACCGATCGTCTCGATTGCTCGACTGTCGCGCGCCGAGCGCGAGTCGGCGACGACCACGCGATACGCCGGCTGCTTCTTCGCGCCGACGCGGGTCAGCCGGATTCGGACTGCCATGTGCTCTCGTTCCTCCTGGTTGGGCCGTCGACCTCTGGGCGGTCGACCGGGATGACTGACGTGGAAGGTGCGTTCAGCGGACCGTGATGAATCCGCTGCCGAGATCGAGGCCCTGGTCCTTGCGGACGGCCTGGATCGCGGCATCGAGGTGATCGAGGTACGGCTTGATCTCGGTGACGTAGCTCGTCCACTCGGCGGGCGGCGCCATCCGCTCCATGAGCGGCTCGAGGAGCGTCCGGATGCCCGCGATGTCGACGTAGCCGGACGAGATGTTGTCCGCCCCGACGCGACCGAGCAGCGCCTTGAAGCGGACGTCATCGGCGAGCGAGGTCCCGGGCCCCGCCGAGAGAACGTCCTTGACGAACGTCGCGCCGTAGCCGATGACCGTGACGTCGGCGTTCGTCGCCCATGCGATCTCGGCCTTGTAGCCGGGCGGCAGCGAGTCGGGGTCGAGTCCCTCGGCGTTGCTGATGTCGAGGATCGTGACCTTCGTCCCGAGGTGGTCCTCGGACCGGGTCGTGACGCCGATCGTGCCGCCGCCGAGCGCGAGGAACCCATTCAACGTCGTGAAGAGACGGTCCGCGGCCGCCGCGTCACGCGGCTTGATCACGAGCCCGCCGCCGATCGTGCCATCGCCGGCCGGCGCGATGACGACCGCGCTATCTCCCCACCAGCCGATGACCGCATCGAGCCCGCCGATGAGGTTGAGGACCTGGTCGGCCTGGTCGAACGCCGGCTTCGTCTCGGGCAGGGCCCGGAACTTCGCGACGAGGGTCTGAAGCGTCGGGCCGAGGTCATGTGCCTCGAAATACGCGATCGTCTTCGCCGGCAGGTGACCGAGGAGCTGGCTCGCCCGGTTCGCCGTGTCCACGCCGATCGCCCACGAGGGCCCGGCGGAGGTCGCCACGATCGCGTCGTTCTCGAAGCGAGCGGTCATGGCGGTCCACGCCGGGATCATCCCGAGCACGGTCTCGTCCATCTGGGTGCCCGCGAGGGCATCGGAGGCGGAGGCACCCATCGTCTTCGTCAGCGCCTCGAACTGGGCCCGCGTCCGGACGACGCCGAGGACCACGTAATCCTTGTCGACGGTCGCCAGGGCGGCTTTCATGTCGTCGTTCTGGGCGAGCGTTGCGGCGCCCTTGGCGTCGACGGCCGCCTTCACGGCCGGCACGAGCCCGGCGATCATCGCCGTGTCCGTGATCGCGACAGCGCCTTCGCTCTCGCTCGCGCCGACGAACAGCTCCGCGCCGCCGTAGGTCGAGCGGTTCGTGAGGGTCGTGACCGTCCGCGTCAGCCAGTCGATGGCCTTCGTGCGGTCCTTGACGGTCGCCACGACGAGAGGGATATCGCCACCGACGACGACGGGCACGGCGACACCGGAGCCGGCCGCGGAGCCGGATCCGATCGCGAGCTGACCGCCGAACCACGGCTCGATGTCGGCCGTCCATGTCTGGCTGTCCTTCGACGCGGCGCGCACGATCCGATCGAGGACGTCGTTCAACTTCGGCTCGATCTGGCTCTGGTCCTTGAAGCCCGGGAAGACCGACAGGAACGCAGCCAGCTTCTGACGCTGGTCGCCCGGCAGGTCGAGGCGGACCTCGGCGTACGAGGTCGTCGTGGCCGGCATCCAGCCGATCGCCGACGATGCGGCCGGCCGGGCACCGGCGAGGCTCACGATCAGGTAGGTCCCGACCGCGACGACCAGCACGCCGACGAGGGCGAGGAGCCAGCGGGCACGCGAACGGCCACGGACTGGCTGACCGCTAGCGCCGAACGTGCCGCTCTCGGCGGCCGGCTCGACCGACCGAACGCGGGTCGCGGGCAAGGTATCGGCCGGCTCGAAGGCCGGCGGCGGAACGGCGTCCTCGCCGAAGAGCGGATCGGGTGCGTGCTGGTCGGTCATGGCGCGAGTCTCCCCTTACCGCCGGCCCATCAGGCCGGCCATCGCGGCCTTGCGGCCACCGCCCCCGGCGAGCTGTTTCATCAGCTTCGAGAGCTCCGCGTGTTGCTTGATCAGTCGATTGACCTCGGTGAGGTCCGTCCCGGCCCCGGCGGCGATCCGCCGGCGGCGCGAGCCGTTGAGGATCTGGGGGTCGCGCCGCTCGCGTGGGGTCATCGCCCGGATGATCGCCTCGACCCGGCGCAGATCGCCCCGGTCGACGGCTTCCTGGGCGTCCTTGGCCATCCCGCCCATGCCCGGGATCATGCCCATCAGCTGGCCCATCGGGCCCATCTTCTGGACCTGCTGGATCTGCTCGAGGAAGTCCTCGAGGGTGAACTGGGCCTTTCGGAGCTTCTCCTCGAGCTTCGCCGCCTGCTTCTCGTCGACGTGCTCCTGGGCCCGCTCGACGAGGGTCATCACGTCGCCCATGCCGAGGATCCGGCCGGCAAGCCGATCGGGGTGGAAGACCTCGAGCGCGTCGGTCTTCTCGCCGGTGCCCATGAACTTGACCGCGAGGCCGGTCACGGCGCTGATCGAGAGGGCCGCGCCACCGCGGGCGTCGCCGTCGATCTTGGTCAGGATCAGGCCGGTCAGCGGGACGGCCTCCTTGAACGCGGTCGCGACCGCGACGGCCTCCTGGCCGGTCATCGCGTCCACGACGAGGAGGGTCTCGACCGGCTTGACCGCGTCGTTGACGGCAGCGATCTCGGCCATGAGCTCCGTGTCGACCGTGAGCCGGCCGGCGGTGTCGAGGATCACGACGTCGCGAGTCAGGCGGCGAGCCGCCTCGACGCCGCCCCGGGCGATGTCGACGACCGACGTTCCGACGGGCGCCCTGTGGACCGGGATCTCGAGCGCCTTGCCGAGGGTCTCGAGCTGGTCGGCGGCGGCGGGCCGGTACGGGTCCGCGGCGACGAGGAGCGGCCGACGACCCTGGCGGACGAGATGCCGGGCGAGCTTGGCCGACGAGGTCGTCTTGCCCGAGCCCTGGAGGCCGACCATCGCGATCACGGCCGGGTTGCCCTGCAGGTGGAATGTGCGGTCCCCCGCGCCCAGCAGCGCAACCAGCTCGTCGTTGACGATCTTCACGATGTGCTGGCCGGCGGTCAGGCTCTGGAGGATCTCGCCGCCGATCGCCTGCTCGCGGACGCGGCCGATGAAGTCCTTGACCACCTTGAAGTTGACGTCGGCCTCGAGCAGGCTGAGCCGGATCTCGCGCATCGCGGCATCGACGTCCGCCTCGCTGATCCGGCCGCGGCCGGTCAGGTCGGAGAGCGTCTTGCGGAGGCGTTCGCTCAGGCTGTCGAACATGGTTCGGCTCGGGACTCCGTGGGTGATGAGCCGGTCGGCGTCGCGCGGGCGCGATGGCGGCCGGGTGGTGCGCGGGTTCTGACGCACCGAGGCCCGGTGAGTGTAGCGGATGCCGCGATCGAGCCTCCAGATCACGGCCTGCTGAGCCACTGCCCTCGATCCGAGCCGGCTGGGCGGGTGCCATCGGGTAGCGATGGAATGGCGCCGATGCCGACGGCCGTTGCCGGGGTCGCGGCACGTCGTGGATTCGGAGCACGTGCCAGATCGCGCCGGTGATGGGTGCTGACGATCAGATCAGCACGAACGAGCGTGGCCGAAATTCACCAGACGGCGCCAGAGGGTCGAACGGGAGATTGGGCCACGCTTGTTCGTCGCGAATTGATGCCGGGGCGACATCGGCCGGCCCCGACGAGTGACTCCGCCCTGCGATCAGGCGAACAGCGCGGCCACGAATGCCTCTGGGTCGAACGGCAGGAGGTCGCCGGCCTGCTCCCCCACCCCGACGAACCGGACCGGGATGCCAAGGTCGTGCTCGATCGCGAACACGATGCCGCCCTTGGCGGTCGAATCGA
>JALYPW010000348.1 GCA_030856145.1 Chloroflexota bacterium
ATCCGCTTGACCGTGTCCTCTGAATCGGACAACGCCGCGTTCGCGGCGCCCATCTTGTTCAGCGCACCATCGAGGCGGCTGCTGAACTGCCAGAGGAGGTAGATCGCGAAGCCCAACCCGACGGCGCTCTGCACGATCCGCAGGATCGCCACGACTGCCGGCGGAGCACTCGACCTGGCATCCGGGATGACCTGGAGCAGGATGATGATGGCGAGTCCGGACAGCCACGCAGCGAGCGCGAGCCCGCCCAGGCGGGTCCGTGACACGTACGTCATCGCGAGTGCGACGAGGACAATCGGCGCGATGAGGACGAGCGCATCGGTGCTCGGGACGAGCGCCGCGAGCGCGACTGCCACGGCAATCAGGCCGACTCCTGCGATGGCGATCGCGGACCGCGGCTGGCCCCGCTCCACCGCGATCCAGCCGGCGGCGAGGACCGCGACGTAGGTGAGGATCAAGGCGGCGCCGATCGCATTCGCGACGGCTCCATACGCCATGTAGGCGGCGAGGTGGAGGACGGCCAGGCCGACCGCAAGCGGCACCGCGACGACGAGCAGGCTGCGCGGGGCGACCACGTCGATCGCCTGTTCTCCTCCACCATCCGTCGTCGTGGTCACGGACCGAGCCTACGGCTGGCGCGCGACCGCGGACATCGGGCGACGTCGTGTGAGCGTCGCGGTCGCGTTGCAATTGCATGCCGCGGTTGCGCCCGGGCGAGGCCACAGAGGTGGCACGGCTGGCCGACGCGGTGTTCGCGAAGCGCGCGCCGCCCTCAGTCGAGCGTGAAGTGGTCCGGGCCCTGGTAGCGGCCCGTCCGCTCCTTCTCGATCTGCATCAGGACGTCGTTCAGGAGCGATGACGCGCCGAAGCGGAACCAGTCCGGGCTCATCCAGCGCGGCCCGAGGGTCTCGTACAGGACGACGAGGTACTGGATCGCCTCCTTAGCGACGCGGATCCCGCCGGCCGGCTTCATCCCGACCTGGCGCCCGGTCTGGCGCTCGAAGTCGCGGATCGCCTCGAGCATCACGAGCGTCACTGGGAGCGTCGCGGCCGGCACGACCTTGCCGGTCGAGGTCTTGATGAAATCGGCGCCGGCGGCCATGGCGAGCACGGAGGCGCGCCGGACGTTGTCGTACGTCTCGAGCTCGCCGGTCTCGAGGATCACCTTGAGATGCGCCTCACCGCAGGCCTCCTTGACGTCGACGATCTCCTCGAAGACCGTCAGGTAGTCGCCGCTCAGGAAGGCCCCCCGGTCGATGACCATGTCGATCTCGTCGGCGCCCGCGTCGACCGCGGCGCGAGTCTCGGCGAGCTTGATGTCGCGGAACGTCTGGCCCGACGGGAAGCCGGTCGCGACCGAGGCGACCTTGACGGTCGAGCCCTTGAGGGCCTCCCTGGCGTCGGCCACGAGCGCCGGGTAGACGCAGATCGCGGCAACGGACGGGATCGTCGGGTCGCCGGGCTGGGGGGTCATCGCCTTCTGGCAGAGGGCCCGGACCTTGCCCCGGGTGTCCTTCCCCTCGAGCGTGGTCGGATCCATCATCCGGATCGCGAGATCGAGCGCCCAGAGCTTGGAGGCCTTCTTGATCGACCGCTTCTTCAGCATGTCGACCCGTTCCTCGACACCCACCTGGTCGACGCTGCTGACCCGGCCAAGGAGGCTGCCGAGGGCACCCGGGCGCCCGTCCCAGGAGCGGACGAGCTCGTGGGCTCGATCGCGCGAGAGGGTGTCGGGGCGGGTGGACGTGGCCATCGGACGGTGAGGATACACCGGGGTCCGGCACCGGCCGCCGAGAACCTGGTGGGTCCGGCGCAACGTAGCCTCGCCTGTCCAGGCCCTAGCGTCCGGCCCGGATCCTGGGCAGCGGCGGAAGGCGGCGCTTGCCCTCGACGAGGAAGTGTCGGAACCAGTCGCGCACGACCTTGAGGTTCTCGACCCGCCGGAAT
This sequence comes from Chloroflexota bacterium, assembly GCA_030856145.1. Taxonomy (GTDB): domain Bacteria; phylum Chloroflexota; class Limnocylindria; order Limnocylindrales; family CSP1-4; genus CF-46. The sequence continues at coordinate 1,948 of JALYPW010000348.1, forward strand.
GGGGTCCCGGATCGGGTCAGCTCGTGCGTCTCCTCCGGAACGCGGAGGAGACGGACCGGCCGCTTCTTCGAGCGCAGGACCGTGAACAGCGACTCGGCCTGGGCGATCGTCGTCCGGATGTCCTTCTCGCTGTGCTGGATCAGGAGCGGCGTGCGGATCGCGTCGGCGTAGGTGATCGGCGAGATCTCGCGAAAGTAGGCCGCGTCCTCCCAGGGCAGGGCCTTGAACTCGAAGCGTGGCCAGAATCCGCTCCCGATGTCGCCGGTCAGGAACAGCAGGCTCATGTCGGCGACCGATCGGCAGGTCATCGCCGCGGCGAAGCGCTGGTCATGGCCGACGATCCAGTTCGTCAGGTACCCGCCGTAGGACCCGCCGGTGAGTCCGAGTCGCTCCGGGTCGGCGAGACCGTCGGCCACGAGCGCGTCCACTCCGGCCAGGACGTCGCGCATCGGGCCCGGGCCCCAGTCGCGAATGTTCGCCTCGTTGAAGTCGCGGCCGTAGCCCTCCGAGCCCCGCGGGTTGGAGAAGAAGACGCCGATCCCGGTCGCGGAGAGGAGCTGGAACTCGAGCATCGGCGACCAGCCGTACAGGGTGTGCGGCCCGCCGTGGATCTGGGTCACCAGCGGCACCGGCACGTCGGTGGCGGCCGCACCGCCCGCGGTTGACCCCGCGTCGCCAGCGGTTGACCCCGTGCTGCCTGCGGTCGACGCCGGCCGAAGGTACCAACCCTGGATCCGGCGGCCGTCGACCTCGGCCCAGCGCTCGACCGGCTCGACCAGCTCGACCTCGCGCAGGACGTCACCGTTCAGGTCGGTCAGCCGGCGCGGGGCACCGCGCCCACCGTCGCGGACTCACACGTCGCTCAGCTCGGTCGGCGACGAGCGCAGCCACGCTGTTCGC
>JALYPW010000099.1 GCA_030856145.1 Chloroflexota bacterium
GTAGTAGCCCGCGCTGCCGACGTAGGCCAGGACGTCGCCGGTCCGGTAGTCGATCGTGACGAGCGCGGCGTTGTGCAGGTCCTTGCCGCGCAGGGCGTTGATCCAGCGCCGATCGGCCGTGCCGATCTTCAGGATCTTGAGCAGCGACGCCGAGGCCTTCGTCTTGAGGTTCGGGGCGATCGCCGCGGCGGCCAGCCACTTCTCGGCCAGGGCCTCCGCCTTCCAGTCGAGAGTCGTGATCACGGTGTAGCCGCCGGTCTCGATCGTGACGTCCGGGCCGAGGATCGCCTGGAGCTGGCGGCGGACTTGCCAGGTGAAGTGCGGCGCGCGGAAGGACAGCGGCTTGTCGCCGGCGAGGAGCACCGGCTCGTCGAGGGCGGCCCTGAGTTCGGCCTTCGTGAGGGTCGTCCAGCGCGAGGTCGAGATGCTGTTGAGGATGTAGTCGCGGCGCACGACCGGCGGAGCGTCGCCAGCGACCACGAGCCGGCCCTCGGCATCGGCCTTGGCGTAGCGGTACGGGTCGAACGTCGAGGGCGACTTCGGGAGGCCCGCCAGGAGCGCCGCCTGGGCGGCCGTCAATTTCGAGAGATCGGTCACCCCGAAGTAGATCCGGGCCGCCGCGGCGACTCCGTAGGCGTCGTGGCCGTAGAAGATCTCGTTCAGGTAGGCGGTGATGATCCGCTCCTTGCCGTCCTCGCCAGGGAAGGCCGCCGTGAGGCGCGACGACTGGATCAGCTCCTTCGCCTTGCGCAGGTAGCGATCGGCTCCGGGTGCGATCACCTCCTCGGGGAGCAGTCGCGCCCGGACCAGCTGCTGGGTGATCGTCGAGGCTCCGCGCTCGCTCGTCCCGGCCACCTGGTCGCCCGCGGCGGAGATGATCGCGGCTGGGTCGAAGCCGCTGTTCTCCCAGTACGAGCGGTCCTCGGCCGTGGTCGTCGCGTCGAGGACGAGCCTCGGCACCTCGTCGTACGCGACCACCCGGCGTTGCTCGCGCTGGAATCGGCCGAGCTGGACCTTGCCAGTCCGGTCGTAGACGGTCGTCGGCTGGGAGAACGTCAGGGCCGAGAGGTTCGTGGGATCGGGCAGGCCCTGCGACAGGACCGTGACCGCCGCGACGGTCCCGACGGCGGCGACGCCGACGAGGGCAATCGACCCGACCAGGAACACCGCCAGCACGCTGACAAGGATCTGGGTCAGCCGGCTCGACGGGCCGCTGCGCCTGGGGCGGTCGCGACCGGTCGCTGCGCGGCGGTGGGCGACGCCATAGCCGGAGCGCCGGCTCAGCACCAGATACGCCGCACTCCGGTGGCCGGCCCGGGTCGCGGGCACACGAACCTGGCTGGGAGTCTGATCGTCCACGGACCGATGCTCATCGCCCGCCCGTCACGACCCGACCCACCACCGTGACGGCCACCTTGCAGATCCGTGTCGACCGTCGTCAGGCTTCCCTGCGCTCGCCATGCAAGGGCACTTGACCAACCGGGACAGGCGGCGCTAGATTCGGCCGACCCTGACCGGCAGCATCCGCCGCCGGCAGACCGACACCGGAGATGTGTGGGTGGATCTGGGGTCTTATACCAGCGGCCTGTTGACCGGCCTGCGCGAGGGGGTCGAAGCCGCCCTGATCGTGAGCATCGTCCTCGCCTGTCTCACCAGGACGGGTCGCGGCGATCAAGCCGGGCGGGTCTGGGTTGGCGCCGGTCTGGCGGCCGGCCTGAGCCTCGTGATCGGAATCATCCTGTTCAACACGGTCGGCGCCTTCGAGGAGCCGTACGAGCAGATCTTCGAGGGCACAATGTTGCTCGTGGCAGCCGGCGTCGTGACCTGGATGCTGTTCTGGATGCGCCGCCAGGCGGCCTCCGTCAAGGGCGAGCTGCAGGCTGCGGTCGATCGGGCCGTCGCGTCCGGGGCGAGCTGGGGCCTGGCCCTGCTGGCGTTCACCGCGGTCATCCGGGAGGGCCTCGAGACCTCGCTCTTCCTCGTCGGCCAGGCGACCTCGGACCAGACCGATGCGGTCTGGGTCCTCCTCGGAGCGTTGACCGGCCTGGTCGTCGCGGCCGCGATCGGCTACGGGATCTATCGCGGCAGCCGGCGTCTGAACCTCGGTTCGTTCTTTCGCTGGACCGGGATCGCCCTCGTGTTCATCGCGGCTGGGTTGCTGAGCTACGGGATCCACGAGTTCGCCGAGATCGGGGCGTTCGGCAGCGGGCCATGGACCGCGACCGCCTATGACCTCAACGGCGTCCTGTCCCACTCCCAGGGCATTGGCGCGTTCCTCCGAGCGATCTTCGGCTACTCGGCGACGCCCGAGGTGATCACCCTCGTGGCCCATGTGACGTACGTCGTCGTCGTCCTGACCCTCTACCTTCGGCCGATCCGGCGGGCAACCCCGCCGGCGCCGAGTGCCGCCGCCGCGCGCTCGTGACGGCGGCCTCGACGGGCTCGCCCGGCACGATCAGTGTGCCGGGCCGGGGCGTCGTCGCAGTCGACCCCGACGCCGCGGTTCTCCGGCTCGGCGTCGTCATCGTCCGGCCCACGGCGGCCGCGGCCCGATCGACCGCCGCCACCACGATGCAGGCCGTGCTGAGCGCCCTGGCCGACGGCGGCGTCGAACGGCCCGACCTGCGGACCACGCTCGTCGGGCTCGACGCCGTCCGCGACTACTCGTCGGAGTCGGGGCCGACGATCACGGGCTACCAGCTCACGAACACCGTCGAGGCGACGATCCGCGCGATCGCCACGGTGGGCGAGCTGATCGACGCGGCCCTCGCCGCCGGCGCGACGAGCATGGATGGGCTGTCGTTCCGCCTCTCCGACCCGAGCGCCGCCTTGGGCGTGGCGCGCCGCCGGGCAGTGGCCGATGCCCGGCAGCGGGCCGCGACACTCGCTGCGGAGGCCGGGGTCGATCTGGGTGAGGTCGTCGCGATCGTGGAGGGCGGGGCCGTCGACCCGGGACCGCCCCGGCCAATGGCCGAGCTCCGCATGAAGGCGATGGCCGACACGAGCACCCCGGTCGAGGCCGGCACGAGCGAGATCGAGGTCTCGGTCAGCGTGACGTTCGCGATCGCCTGAGCGGGATCACGGTCGGCGCGGGATCGGCGACCCATCGCGGTCAGCGCCGGTCGATGTCAGCGGCCGGTCGCGGTCACCCGGAGCAGCCGGCCGCCGGCGATGTCGGTGGCGAACAGCTCGCCGGCCTCGTCCTCGCCGAAGGCGCTGAGGCCGGGCCCCATCTCACCGACGACGGTCGGCGCCCGGACGTCGTTCGTCGCCGGATCGATCGCCCACAGCCGCCCGGTGCAATAGTCGCCGAACACGTAGCCGCCGACGAGCGCTGCCTGGGCCCTCCCGCGGTAGACGTTGCCGCCGATGACCGTGCAGCCCTGGTCGTGGCGGTACTCGGTCACCGGCTCGGTCAGTGCCGGATCATCGCAGCCGTCGCGATAACAGGCGGTTCCCTCGCGCCGGTTCCAGCCGAAGTTCGTGCCGCCCGGAGCACCGGCCCGCTGGACGTCGATCTCCTCGCGGTCGCCCTGGCCCACGTCGCCGATCCAGAGGTCGCCGGTCAGCCGATCGAAGCTCATGCGCCACGGATTGCGCAGCCCGGCCAGCCAGATCTCGGGCCTGCGGTTGTCGGCGCCGTCGTCGTACGGGTTGTCGGCCGGGATGGCGTAGGCCGTGTCGCCGGTGGTGGCGTTCACGTCGATCCGGAGGATCTTGCCGAGGAGGGCGGTGAGGTCCTGGCCATTGCCCTGGGGATCGCCGCCGGCGCCGCCGTCGCCCATGGCCACGACGAGGAAGCCGTCCGGGCCGAACGCCACGGCGCCGCCGTTGTGATTGGCGTAGGGCTGGTCGACGAAGAGAAGGCGCCGCTCACTGCCCGGGTCCGCCCGGTCCGGGGTTGCCGGATCGACCGTGAACGACGAGATCCGGGTGTCGCCCTGCTCGTCGGTGTAGTCCACGAAGAAGCGCGGGTCGGTCGGGAAGTCGGGGTGGAAGGCGAGGCCGAGGAGGCCGCGCTCGCCGCCGGACGAGATCCGGTCGGCGATGTCGAGGAACGGCTCGGCGACGAGCGCTCCGTCCCGGACGATTCGGATCCGGCCGCCTTGCTCAACGACGAACAGGCGATCGCTGCCGTCCCCGGCGTTGACGATCGCGAGGGGCGCATCGAGGCCGTCCACGACAGGCTCGACCGCGACGCGGACGCTGGCCGGGTCGAACGAACCGCCGAGCGGCGAGGCCGACGCGTCACCCGGGACCGACGGGACGGTGGACGGGCCGACGGTCGCAACGGCGCTCGGGGCCGGGCTGCCGCCTCCGGCCGACGATCCACTCGACGGCCGGGATGCGACCGGCGAACCGGTCGTCCCGCCGCAGGCGCCGGCCAGGACGACGAGGACGACGAGGAGCGCGCAGCGGGCGAGACGGGTCGGCGAAGCGGACGTCGGACGAGCGGGCATGCGACTCATCCTACGGTCAGTCGCCGTCTGCGGTTCCCGGCGCTGTTAGGCTCCGGTCATGGACGCCTTCGAACTGGCCGATCTCGTTGCCCGCCGGGACGCGAGCGACAAGCCATATCTCGAGTTCCTGAGCGTGCCCGATCTCAGCCTCGGCCTGTACGTGCTGGCCGTCGACGAGCCGGATCTCCAGCAACCGCACGCCGAGGACGAGGCCTACTACGTCGTCTCCGGCCGGGGACGGATCACCGTCGGCGACGAGGTCCGCGACGTCCATCCCGGCACCATCGTGTTCGTCGCCGCGACCGTCGCGCATCGCTTCCATGACATCACCGAGGACCTGACCCTGCTCGTGATGTTCGGTCCGGCCGAGGGCTCGCGCGCGTCCGGCTGACCGCGCTCCGTCCGCGCGCGAACCGCGCCGAGCCAGCGAATCAGGCGCCGAAGCCCGCCTCCGCCCCGAGCTCGGCGAACTCCATCGCCAGCTCCGCCCCTCGCCCGACCTCGTCGTGCCGGAAGTAGACGTACGCGTCCACGCCGTCGGAGAGGAAGGGCTCGAGCCGGTCCAGCCAGCGCCGGAGGGCGCCCGCGTCGTAGTCGGCCCGGCGCAGCCGGAGATACAGGAACGGCCCCATCCGGCGGATCGTCGGCAGCTCCGGGTCGTCCTCGTGGTCTGTCGTGACGAGGGCGGCCCCGACCGCCCGGATCGCGTCGTACACCTCGTCCACGTGCCAGCTCTGATCCTGGAACTCGAGGGCGAGCGGCAGGTCGGAGGGCCACGCTCCGAGCAGGCCGGCAAGGCGATCGTCATCCCGAACGACGCCGTCCGGCACCCGGAACAGGATCGTCCCGAGCCGGTCGCCGAACCGGCGCAGGGGACCGGTCAGCCAGGCGACGCTCTCG
>JALYPW010000111.1 GCA_030856145.1 Chloroflexota bacterium
GCACATTCCAAGAAGGTTTATCCGCCGTCCGGGGTTCGGCGCGGAGCGGGATTCATGCCTCCTTGGAATGAAAGCGCATAAAACTGCCGGGTCTAATGCCGATCGATGCCTGCGGCGCCGCGCGCCGGAGCGCCCGAGACGGCGCCATGTGGAGCCACGCGCCGAGTGCCGCGCCGCGTGACGCCATCGCGCCCTCCATGCCACGGCTCCCGGACCCGCTTCCGGTATCCTTCGCGGGCAATGCAGATCACCACGACCCCCGCTCCCAAGAGCACGATCATCGTCGAGGTCGAGGTCCCGGCCGAGCGCCTGGCGACCGCCCTCGGCGAAGCCACCCGAGCTCTCTCTCGCCGGACCAGGGTTCCCGGCTTCCGACCCGGCAAGGCGCCGCGCGGTGTCCTTGAGGCGGTCCTCGGCCATGGCGCGGTCCTCGAGGAGGCGGTCGATCGGCTCGTCCAGTCCACCTATCGCGACGCGCTGATCGAGAAGGAGATCCTGCCCCTCGCCAACGGCGACGTCGAGGTCGTCCAGGCCGAGGAAGGCAAGCCGCTCATCTTCAAGGCGACGGTCCCGGTCCGGCCCGAGGTCAAGCTCGGCGACTACGCCAACTTCAACTTCCGGCCGGAGATCGAGACGACGGACGGCCCCAAGGTCGACAAGGTCATCGATGAGCTCCGCGACCAGAACGCATCTCTCAGCCCGGTCGAGGAGCGCGGCGCCCAGAAAGGCGACTACGCCGTCATCAAGTACGAGGGCACCCGCGACGGCGTCGCCTTCGACGGCGGCACTGCCGAGCGGATGCCCCTGATCATCGGCGAGGACCGCCTGATCCCGGGCTTCGAGGACGAGCTCGTCGGCCTCTCGGTCGACGACACGAAGGGCTTCGACATCACCTTCCCGGCCGACTACGGCGAGGAGTCGCTGGCCGGCCAGCAGGCCCACTTCGAGGTCGAGCTGCGTGAGCTGCGCGAGAAGATCCTGCCCGACGAGGACGACGACTTCGCCCGCTCGATGGGCGACTTCATGGACCTCGCGAACTTGCGCGATGAAGTCCGGAAGCGGCTCGAGCGGAACGCCCTCGACAAGGCCCGCCACGTCTTCTCCGAACAGATCATCGAGTACGCCGTCGCCAACGCCACGATCGACCTGCCCGACGTCCTCGTCGAGCAGGAGGTGGAGGTCATGCACGACGAGTTCCGCAGCGCGATGACCCGCCAGGGGATCACCGAGGAGGCCTACGCCAAGGTCTCGGGCAAGAGCCACGATGATCTCCACAACGACTTCCGGCCCGACGCCGAGAAGCGCGTCCGCGTCCTGCTCGTCCTGAGCAAGGTCGCCGAGGCCGAGAACCTCACGATCTCCGACGTCGACGTCGACGCCGAGATCGCCCGCGGACGCGAACGCTACGCTGGCGACCAGAAGCTCTCGAAGTACTTCGACAGCGAGCGCGGCCGGAACTACATCCGCTCGACCCTGCGCCGCAGCCGGGTCGTCGAGAAGCTCGTCGATGACTGGCTCGCCGCCCATCCCGACCACCCCGCCATCCCCCACGCCGAGGATGGACCGGCCGGTGCCGTGGACGACGACCAGGCCCGCTCGAACGCCGCGGTCGGCGCGACCGACCCGGGCTCGATCCTGGCCGCCGACGCCCACGATCTCGACCACGAGCACCACGGCCATGACCACGACCACCACGACCATGAGTCCGTCACGGCCGACGAGCCGGCGTCCGCCGGCTGACGACGGACTGCTCGCCTGTCCCTGCCTTGAACCAGAGAACCGCGTCGCAGCCGGGAGACCCAGCATGCTCGTCCCCATGGTCATCGAGTCCAGCAGTCGCGGCGAACGGGCCTATGACATCTACTCGCGACTGCTCCGGGAGCGGATCATCTTCCTGGGCGACGCGATCGAGGACCACGTCGCCAACCTGATCATCGCCCAGCTCCTGTTCCTCGACTCCGAGGATCCCGAGAAGGACATCAGCCTCTACATCAACTCGCCCGGTGGCGTGGTGACGAGCGGCCTCGCGATCTACGACACGATGCAGTACGTCCGAGCACCTGTCGCGACGATGTGCCTCGGAATGGCGGCGTCGATGGCGGCGGTCCTCCTCGCGGCCGGCGCGCCGGGCAAGCGCTACGCCCTGCCGAACAGCCGGATCATGATCCACCAGGGCTCGGGCGGGTTCCGCGGCGCGGCCCCCGACGCGCTGATCCAGATGAAGGAATGGGAGTTCCTCGTCCAGCGCAACCACGAGATCATGGCCGAGCACACGGGCCAGACTCTCGAGAAGATCATCCAGGACACCAACCGGGACCTTTTCATGTCTCCCGACGCTGCCAAGGACTATGGCATCATCGATTACGTCTACACGGCCACGGGCGATTCGCTGATCGCCCGGGCGCATGATCTGGGCCTCAGCGGCGGCGAGGGCGGCGGCGTGCCGAACGCGGCGACCGAGGAAGAGGCGGCGAAGCTCGATGAGAATCCGGACGGCGACAAGCCCGAGACCGACAAGAAGTCGAAATAGGCAGGGAGCCCGCACAATCCCGTGAGCACCACCGGCACGTCGAAGGGACCAAAGGTTCCGTACCGCTGCTCCTTCTGTGGCAAGAGCCAGGAGCAGGTCCGGAAGCTGATCGCGGGTCAGGGCGTCTACATCTGCGACGAGTGCATCAACCTCTGCCAGGAGATCATCGAGGAGGAGATGCTCGAGGCGCCGAAGGCCAAGCCGACGGTCGCCAAGCTCCCCAACCCGCGCCAGATCAAGTTCGCCCTCGACCAGTACGTGATCAGCCAGGATCGCGCCAAGAAGGTCCTGTCGGTCGCGGTCTACAACCACTACAAGCGGGTCAACGCCGGCAACGCGGTCGATGATGTCGAGCTTCAGAAGTCGAACGTCCTCCTCGTCGGGCCGACCGGCTCCGGCAAGACCCTGCTGGCGCAAACCCTTGCCCGGGTCCTCGACGTCCCGTTCTGCATCGCCGACGCGACGTCCCTGACCGAGGCAGGCTACGTCGGTGAGGACGTCGAGAACATCCTCCTGCGCCTGATCCAGGCCGCCGACTTCGACGTCGCCCGAGCCCAGCGCGGGATCATCTACATCGACGAGATCGACAAGATCGCGCGCAAGGCGGACAACCCCTCGATCACCCGCGACGTGTCGGGCGAGGGCGTCCAGCAGGCGCTCCTGAAGATCCTCGAGGGGACCGTCGCCAACGTCCCGCCCCAGGGCGGCCGGAAGCACCCCCACCAGGACTTCATCCAGATCGATACGACGAACGTGCTGTTCGTGTGCGGAGGAGCCTTCGACGGGCTCGAGAAGATCGTCGAGGAGCGAGTCGGGCGGCGCTCGATCGGGTTCGGCTCCGACGGTGGGATCGCCAGCGCCGAACGTGGCAAGATCCTCGAGCGGCTGATGCCCGAGGATCTCCTGAAGTTCGGGCTGATCCCGGAGTTCATCGGCCGCCTGCCGGTCATCGTCACCCTGACGACGCTCACCGCGGACGACCTCGTCCGGGTCCTGACCGAGCCCAAGAACGCGGTCACCCGCCAGTTCCAGAAGTTCCTCGGGCTCGACAAGGTGGAGCTCGCGTTCACCGATGGCGCTCTTCGGGCGGCCGCCGACGTCGCGCTCGAGCGCAAGACCGGCGCCCGGGCCCTGCGCTCGATCGTCGAGGAAGCGCTCCTCGAAGTCATGTACGACATCCCGGAGCGGTCCGACGTCCGCAAATGCATCATCACCGAGGAGACGATCCGCGAGGGTCGCCTGCCGCTCCTCCTGACGAAGAGCGACCTCGACAAGGGCGTCGACGAGACGAACTATGCCGATTGGCTGGCCGAGCGAGGCGAGACGGCCTGACGGTCGCTTCGGGTGAGAAGCGTCGATGGAGCACGCCGATCACGTCGACCTGATCCGGCGCGGGTTGGCCGGCGCGGGTCCGTGCTGGCTGGAGCTCGGGGCAGGGGAGGGCGCATTCACCTTCGCCCTCGCCGATGTCCTGGGGCCCGGCGCCCTGATCACTGCCCTGGATCGCGACTCACGCGCGGTCACGCGCCTGGCTGCTGAGGTCCCGCGGCTGTTTCCGGGCCGGACCGTGGTGCCGCTCGCCGCCGACTTCCGCGATCCGCTGCCGGTCGGCCCGTTCGACGGCGTGCTAGCCGCCAACAGCCTCCACTTCGTGCAGGACGCGGTTGCCGTCCTGACCCGGGCCCGAGCCACCCTCGTCGCGGGCGGGCGGCTGATCGTGGTCGAGTACGACGCGGATCGCGGAAATCCCTGGGTCCCGCACCCGTTCTCGTCGGGCCGCTTCCCGACAATCGCCGCGGCCGCTGGATTCGACGAGCCGCGTGAGATTGGTCGCGTGCCGAGCCGGTTCCTCGGGGCGATCTATGGCGCCGTGGCGTCGGTGCCGGAGTCACCCGATGGCCGGTGAGCGACGGGTTGTGCCCGTGCTACACTCCCGGCCTCACGGCGGGGACCGGGACGAGTAGGCCTGCCACGGCCACGAAGCGAGCGCGGAACGGTGCGAGCCGCGCGGGACGGGCAGCTCGAATGTCAACCCGCGAGTCGTGCGGCCGGCGCCCGATAGCGCGCCCAGAGGCGAACCGGACCCGGCGGCCGCGATGAGCGAACCGCCCCGGAGCGCGAACCAGCAGGTGGTACCACGACCCCGTTCGTCCGCTGGACGTGCGGGGCCGTTCGATTCCACAGGGACGACGATGACCGAGACGACGAACGAACAGCAGCCGGTGGGTCTTGCCAAGGCCTACCGGCCGAGCGACGTCGAAGGACCGATTGCAGAGCGCTGGCTGGCGGCTGACGTCTTCGCCCCCGACGGCGCCGGCTCGCGGGCGGGCCCGGACGCCGAGTCGTTCACGATCATCCAGCCGCCGCCGAATATCACCGGCTCGCTCCACCTCGGCCATGGCCAGCGGGCGGCCGTCGAGGACCTGATGACGCGCCATGCCCGGATGACCGGCAAGGCGGCGCTCTTCCTGCCCGGCCTGGATCACGCCTCGATCGCTGCCCAGTTCGTTCTCGACGGGATCATCGCGAAGGAGGGCGAGAGCCGCCAGAGCCTGGGCCGCGAGCGCTACCTCGAGCGGATGCAGGAGTTCGTGACCGCGACCCGCGAGGTCATGCTCGGCCAGCAACGGCGGCTCGGAGTGTCGGTCGACTGGGGCCGCCTCCGGTACACGATGGACGAGGGTTCGGCGAAGGCCGTCCGGGTGGCATTCAAGACCCTTGTCGATCGGGACCTGGCCTACCGGACCGAAGCCCTCGTGAATTGGTGTCCGGGTTGCCGGACGAGCGTCAGCGACCTCGAGGTCGTCGCGACGCCCGAGACGGGCACGCTCTGGTCGATCCGCTACCACCTGATCGACGAGACATCAGGCGCTCCGCTCCCCGGCGCGACGGTCACGGTGGCGACGACCCGGCCCGAGACGATCCTCGGCGACACCGCGGTCGCGGTCCACCCCGACGACGACCGCTACCGGGCGCTCGTCGGAAGTCGGGTCCGGATCCCATTCGTCGAGCGCGACGTGCCGATCATCGCCGACGAGGTGGTCGAGCGCGGGTTCGGGACGGGCGCCGTCAAGATCACGCCGGCCCACGATCGCGACGATCACGCGACGGGACTGCGCCACGGGCTCGCGATGCCGACGATCCTCGACGACGCGGCTGCGATCGCGGGGACCGGCACGGCCTACGACGGGCTGGATCGCTACGCCGCCAGAGCGGCAATCCTTGCCGACCTCGCCGCCCGCGGCGACGTTGCCGTGGAGGAGGCCCACGAGATGGTCGTCGGGCGCTGCCAGCGCTCCAACGACGTCGTCGAGCCGCGCCTGAAGACCCAGTGGTTCGTCCGGACCGAGCCCCTCGCGGCGAAGGCCCTGGCCGCGACCCGTGAGGGCCGGACGCGGATCGTGCCCGACCATTTCGAGAAGACATGGGAACACTGGCTGACCACTATCCGCGACTGGAACGTCTCGCGCCAGCTGTGGTGGGGCCACCGGATCCCGGCCTGGTACTGCCCGGACGGTCACGTCACCGTCAGCGCCGAGCCCGACGGCCCGGCAGCCTGCGAGGCGTGCGCCCGGCCCGCGGCGGACCTCCACCAGGACCCCGACATCTTCGACACGTGGTTCAGCTCGGGGCTGTGGCCGTTCTCGACCCTCGGCTGGCCCGACGACACGGCCGACCTCCGGCGCTTCCATCCGACGTCGGTCATGGAGACCGGCTACGACATCATCTTCTTCTGGGTCGCCCGGATGATGATGCTCGGGATCGAGCTGACCGGTGTCGAGCCCTTCCACACCGTCACCCTGTCGGGCCTGATCCGCGACCCGCAGGGCCAGAAGATGTCGAAGACGAAAGGCAACGTCGTCGACCCGCTCGCGGTCATGGAGGAGGCCGGCGCCGACGCCCTCCGGTTCGCCCTGATCCACGGCGCGTCGGCCGGCCAGGACCAGCGGTTCGGGCCGCAGAAGCTGGAGCTGGCCCGGAACTTCGCCAACAAACTCTGGAACGCGGCTCGCTTCGTGCTCGGCGCGCGCCCGACGGAGGTCTTGGCTGATGCACCGCGCGTTGCCCCGGACGAGGCGCTCCTGAGTCCCACCGAGAGCTGGATCCGGTCGCGGGCCGCGGCGACCACGGCCGGCGTGGACCGGGGCCTCGCCGAGTACCAGTTCGGGGAAGTCACCCGCGCCCTGTACGACGGGATCTGGTCGGAGTTCTGCGACTGGGGGATCGAGCTCGCGAAGGTTCGCCTGGCCGATCCGGACGCTCCCGCCGAGCAGCGGGCGGCCACGTGGTGGACGCTCGTCGAGGCGCTCGATCGCTACCTCAGGTTGCTCCATCCGGTGATGCCGTTCCTGACCGAGGCGATCTGGGCCGAGCTGCCCCACTCCGCCGGTGATCCGGAGCTGGTGATCGTCGCCCCTTGGCCGCTGCCGGCCGCGCGCGACGCGGCCGCCGAGGACGGCGTCGGCGCCGTGATCGAGCTGATTCGCGGGATCCGCAACGCGCGCTCCGAGGCTGGGAT
>JALYPW010000113.1 GCA_030856145.1 Chloroflexota bacterium
AGCCGGAATGCCCGCGAGGGCAGACCCCGCGTCGGCGACGGCGACGACATCCGCCGAGTAGCGGTTGTTCACGAGCGCTCGACCGGCCGGGCCGCCGGCGACCGCCACGAATGCACGCCGATCGGCAGCGGTCGCGAGCGGGATGCTGCCCGACCCGAGGACGACCAGACCGGCCGCCCCGAGCCCCGCTGCTGCCGTCCGCAGGCGTCCGGCGAAGCCATCCGGTCCGAGGGGAGCGTCGTCGATGCGGACGTCATCGGCTCCGGCCGCCCGGAACCCCGCCGCCTGGCGCTTGGCGTTGCCCAGGCGGATCGCCGCGAACGCCCTCGCGAGCGGCCCGGCACCGGACCCGGCCGGGGCGTGGAGAATGAGCACGGCGACGCGGGTCACGCGCCGAGTCTAGCGAGCGGAGGTCGATCCACCGATGCGACGAGTCCGGGCGTACATCGGCCTCGGAGCGAACCTTGGCGACGCCGGCGCGACGCTCGGCGGCGGGGTCCGAGCCATCGCCACGCTCCCAGGAGCTCGCCTCCACGCGGTCTCGCGGCTGTACGCGACCGAGCCCGTCGGCGTCATCGACCAACCGGCCTTCCGGAATGCCGTCGTCGCCATTGATGTGCCCGCCGGTCCAGATCCGGCCACGGGGGCGACGGCGCTCTTGATCGCTCTCAAGCAGCTCGAGCGCGCATTCGGCCGCCGAGATCGCGAGCGCTGGGGGCCGCGCGAGCTGGACCTCGACCTGCTCGTCTTCGGCCGCACCCGACTTGCCCTGGATCGGCCGCCCGAGGGGATGTCGCTCGATCCGGGCAAGGCCGATCGCCTCCTCGTCGTCCCGCATCCCGAGGCCGCCCGTCGCCTGTTCGTCCTTGCCCCGCTGGCGGACGTGGCCGCCGGCCTCGTTCCGCCGGGCTGGTCCGAGACCATCGCGACCGCAGCGGCCCGCCGACGCCTCGAGGAAGGTGCCGATGCCGCGCGTCCGATCGCCGCGTGGGACGCCGACCGATCGGACTGGCGGGCCCTCGGCCCGTCGATGGAGACGGCGCGGGGCTGACCGGCGCTCGAGGTCAGCTAGTGTCCCGCGTCTGAATCCCGTTTACGGGCGTGCGGCAGGATCTCGTCGGCCGTCTTGGTCCAGGTGAACGGGTGGCAGCGCTCGTTCCAGCCGTCGATGAAGGTCCGGATCGCTGCCACGAGCTGGGGCACGCTGGCGTACGAGCCGCGGCGAATCGCCTGGCGGGTGATGATCCCGAAGAACACCTCGACGAGGTTCAGCCACGACCCCGAGGTCGGCGTGAAGTGGAGCGTGACCCGGGGATGGGCCGCCAGCCAGACGGCGATGTCGTCGTGCTTGTGGGTGTGGTAGTTGTCCAGGACCACGCACAGCCGACGCCGCGGATAGGCCCTTGCGACCTGCTTGAGGAAGGCGAGGAACTCGGCCTTGCCGTGCCGGTCGTAGCAGCGCTCGGTGACCTTGCCGGTGGCCACCTCGAGGGCGGCGAAGAGCGTCGTCGTGCCGTTCCGTTTGTAGTCGTGGGTCGCCCGCTCGGGCAGCCCGGGTCGCAACGGCAGGATGGGCGCCGTCCGGTCGAGCGCCTGGATCTGGCTCTTCTCGTCGACGCACAGCACGATCGCCTTGTCGGGCGGGTCGAGGTACAGCCCGACCACGTCGCGGACCTTGGCCTCGAGCTCGGGATCGGTGCTGAACTTGAACGTCTCCCGGCGCCACGGCTGGACGTGGTAGCGACGCCAGGCGCGGGCGACCGTGGCGTCCCCGACGCGAAGGTGGCGGGCCAGCAGACGGGTCGACCAGTGGGTCACCCCGAGGCGCTCGGGCGGCGGGTCCAACGTCGCGGCGATGATCGCCGCATCGTCGACGGTCTTGGGTCGACCGCTGCGCGGCTCGTCGTCGAGGCCAGCCAACCCGTGCGCGGCGAACCGGCCCCGCCACTTGATCACCGTCGGGCGCGACAGGCCGAGGCGCCGGGCGGCCTCCGACGTCCCCGAGCCATCGGCGCAGGCGAGCACGATCGCCGCCCGCTCGGCCAGGCCCGCCGAGACGGTGCTCGAGCGGGTCCAGGTGGTCAGGGTCGAGCGGACCTCGGCGCTGATGGAGAGCGTCGTCGACGGCATGCGCCCATCATCGCACACTCTGTCAACGAACTAATGACGCGCGACACTAGCGGGCACCGTGGCGCAGCGTCGGC
>JALYPW010000201.1 GCA_030856145.1 Chloroflexota bacterium
ATCCCACGCTCGATCGTTCATGGCCGCCGATCCTAACAGCGCGGCCGCCCGGCTCGGGCGCCGATCCGCCGCGCGGGGCCTGCGCGGCGAGGCCGAGGATCTACGAGGAACTGCCCTCGGGCACGACCGTGACGATGTCCTCCTCGACGGCGTCGCCGCGGACGATGTCCACCGGGCACGTGGAATCGGCCGCGATCGTGGCCGAGACGCTTCCGACGATCGCCCGGCCAAGGCGACCGCGACCGTGCGAGCCGACGACGATTCGCGACGCGCCTTCGGCCCGGGCGGCTTCCACGACACAGGTCGCCGGATCGCCGTTCCAGATCAGCAGGTGGGCCTGCACTCCCGCCGCCCGAACGCGCTCGATGATTGCCTGGCCGTCGGCTTCGCGGGCCGACCTGGCCTGATCGACCCGAAGGCGAAACCGGCCGCCGGGCAGGCGCAGCCGGCCGGGATCGATGGCGTGGACGACGACGAGCGGAACCCCGGCGGTGGATGCGAGGCGAGTGGCGACGCGCTCGGCTGCGGTCGAGACGATCCCGAACTCGGTCCCCAGGACGATCGGGCCAGTCGGAAGGTCGTCGGCACGCGTGGCGAGGCGGGAAGACGCTTGGGCGCCGACCGATGGGGCGAGGAACGAAGGGGCCGTCCCTGACGGCTGTTGGGTCATGGATGGACCTTGGCCCCTCGAGGCCCCGACCCGTAGGTGCTGGATGGCCCGCAGGGCGGGGTCCGGACGTCACGAAGGCGGGCCGGGAGGTTAGGCTCCGTCAATGCTCGACTCGTCCCGGATCGTCCAGACCGGCCAGCCGGCGCCCGACACGTCCCCGGACGCGATTGCGCTCACGGCCGTTGACGAGGCGGCCCGCGCGATCGCCGGCGTGCGCGACATCGAGGACGTGCTCCAGCTGATCGTCGATCGGGTCCGCGACCTCGTCGGCGCTTCGTACGCGGCCCTTGGGATCGCCGGCCCGGATGGCCGGATGGAACGCTTCATCACGTCCGGGATGGACCCCGAGACCCGCCGTGCGATCGGGCCGCTGCCGGAAGGCCGCGGGCTTCTCGGACTGATCATCCGCGAGGGCCGGGCGTATCGGATCCCGTCGATCGCCGGCCATCCCGACTCGTCCGGCTTCCCGGCGCACCATCCCCCGATGACCTCGTTCCTCGGTGTCCCGATCGCGACCAAGGGCGTCTCGATCGGCAATTTCTACCTGACCGACAAGATCGGGGCCGATCAGTTCTCGGCCAACGACCAGCGCCTCGTCGAGCTCTTCGCCCGCCACGCCGGAATCGCGATGGAGAATGCCCGTCTCCACGCCCAGGTCCGGCGTCTCGCGGTCGCCGAGGAGCGCGACCGGATCGGGCGGGACCTCCACGACGGCATCATCCAGTCGCTGTATGGGGTCGGGCTGTCGCTCGAGGACGTTCCGGACCTGATGGCCGAGGCGCCCGACGACGCCGCGGCACGGGTCGATGCCGCGATCGAGTCGATCAACCTCTCGATCCGTGACATCCGGAACTTCATCTACGGCCTCCGGCCCGAAGCGGTCGATGGCAGCCAGGTCGTCGCCGGGCTCGCCGCGTTGGCCGAGGAGCTGCGCCACGGCGGGTTGATGGAGGTCAACGTCGACCTCGACCCGGCCGCCGATCCCGGGCTGACTCGCGAGGCGGGCGCCGAGCTCCTGCACCTCGTCCGCGAGGCGCTCAGCAACGCGGTCCGGCATGCACGGGCCCGGCGCATCGGGATCGAGCTCAGGCAGTCAGCCGAGGGGCCGGTCCTCGAGATCTCCGACGACGGCGTCGGGTTCGACTCGACCCGAACCGCGGAGGCAGGGCACCATGGGCTCGGCAACATGCGTGCCCGGGCCGCGGCGATCGGCGGCCGGCTCGACATCGACAGCGCCGTCGGCGCCGGATCGCGGATCATTCTCAGTCTGCCACCGTCCACGGGAGCCCGTTCATGACCGACGACCGCCCCACTGCCGCCCCGGGAACCGCGACCCGGCCGCTGCGCCTGCTCGTGGTCGACGATCACGAGGTCGTCCGCCAGGGTCTCGTCGCGCTCCTCGACCGTCGCCCGAACTTCCAGGTCGTGGCCGAGGCTGGAACCGTCGAGGAAGCCCTCGACCAGGCCCGCCGCCACAAGCCGGACATCGTCGTGATGGACGTCCGCCTGCCCGACGGCTCCGGAGTCGAGGCCTGTCGCGAGATCCGGGCCGAGCTGCCCGCGACGCGGGTGGTGATGCTGACCTCCTTCCCCGACGACGAGGCGGTCCTGTCGGCGATCGTCGCCGGCGCGGCCGGTTATCTCCTCAAGCAGATCCGGGCGCGCGACCTCGTGGCGGCACTCGAGGCGGTGGGCCGCGGCGAATCGCTGCTCGATCCGGCGGTGACCGAGCGGGTTCTCCAGCGGGTCCGCCAGATCGCGAACGGCGAGATCCACGACGAACTGAGCGGGCTGACCCCCCAGGAACGCAAGATCCTGCTTCTCGTCGCCGAGGGGATGACGAACAAGGAGATCGCGACCCAGATCTTCCTGTCGGACAAGACGGTCAAGAACTACGTCAGCTCGATCCTCGCCAAGCTGAACCTCGAACGGCGCGCCCAGGCCGCGGCGTTCGTGGCAAAGCACCGCCTCGACGGCGGCTGAGGCGCGGCGTCAGTCGCCGATCGCGGTGCGTGCGTCAGGCGGCCAGGTAGGCCGCGAACGAGAGCCGGACGAGCTGACGGTCCGCGGGGCCCGGCGTTGAGCGCGCGCCCTCAGGCGCGGGT
>JALYPW010000206.1 GCA_030856145.1 Chloroflexota bacterium
TCTTGAAGGCGATGCCGGGCCACGGGATCTCGTCGGGCGCGAACGTCCGGATCTCGAGCGCCTCCGGGTTGAGGCGCGGCTCGCCGCCGACGACGCGGGCCTCGAACGCCAGGACCACGACCGCAGCCTCGAGCCGCGAATACAGCCCGACGATCTCGCCCGGCTCGACGATCAGGCCGGTCTCCTCCAACGTCTCGCGGATCGCCGCCTCGCCGACCGTCTCGTCGACCTCGAGGAAGCCGCCCGGCTGTGCCCACCAGCCCTTGCCGGGCTCGATCCCGCGCCGGAGCAGGACGATCTCGCCGGCGTCGGTGACCGGGATCGTCGTCACGACCAGGCGCGGGTTCACGTACGCGATGTAGCCGCACGACGGACAGCCGAGCCGATCGCGGTCCTCGCCCTCGATCGAGCCGAACGCCAGTTCCGTGCCGCAGCGAGCGCAATAGTTGAGCATCTCGGCCATCCACGGCGGGACGCCGCCGCCCGACGGGATGCTTGTGGATCGGCCGTCCGGTCCGCGCCCGAACGTGTCGAGCATGTCGCCGAGCGGATCTCGCCCGGTTCCGCGTCGCTCCTCCGTCATGCGACGACTGCCAATCCGGCCGCCGCGACGAGGGCGACGAGACCGATCAGGCTGACCGCGACCCACGCGAGCCGGAACAGGCCCTTCGTCGCGTCGACCGGCATCCAGGCCCAGGCCGATCGCCAGATCCGGACAACAGCGTCGCCGGTCGTGATGACGAGCAGCGGAGCGGCGATCAGGACGCACAGCTTGATCAGCGGGCTGCCGAGCGGCATCCCGAGCTCGAGCGCCGTGATCGCGATCGCGCCGAGGATCAGGACCGGGACCGACAGCAGCACGTAGTGCTTCTGGAGCGGGGTCGGGGCGGTCTCGGGGACAGAGCGGGGCGGGAGGCCCTGGAGGCTCGGCGGGAGTGTCGGGCTGAGTCGGACGGGTCGGGCCGGCTCCACGACCGCCTGTCGGTCGATGATCGGCATCCCGGGTTCCCAGCGTTCGTCATCCATCGCGCCGAGTGTACGACCGGCAGTCGATCGGCCCTGGTGGTTCGCACGCGCCGACCCGACGGTTCCAGCGACTCGGCGGTTCGGGCGCCTGGGCGACTCGGCGATCCCGTGCGCGCTGGCGAAACTGACGCTCGCACGATCGTGGGGCGAGCGTATCGACGAGATGCCCACCGACGATGCGTGTCGGGACCGCCGGGCGAGCAGTCTCCGCCGATTCGGTCCGTCGCGGGCGTCCCTCGGGGGGTTCCGACGAAGAAACCTGTTCCGTACGCTCGCCGGGTGAGAATCCCGGCTCGGATACCGGCTCGGACACCGGCGAGACGACCCGGGCGGACGCCCGACGCCTCAGAGGCCCTTGTTCGCGGGGTCGGCGGCGATCGCCTCGGCCTGGGAGGCGCGGCGGGCGGCCAGTCGGCCGCCGAGGGCGCCATCGCCGAGGGCCAGGATCGAGGCCGCAAGGAGTGCCGCGTTCTCGCCGTTGCCCACGCCCACCGTCGCGACCGGCACGCCCTTCGGCATCTGGACGATGGCGAGCAGGGCATCGAGGCCGTCCGACACGCCGCCGGCCATCGGGACGCCGATCACCGGCCGGGTCGTCTGCGACGCCACGACCCCGGGCAGATGGGCGGCAAGCCCGGCGATCGCGATGAAGACCCGGATCCCGCGCCCCTCGGCGCCGGCGATGAACCGGGTCAGCAGGTCCGGTGCGCGATGGGCGGAGATGACCCGGATCTCGGATTCGACCCCGAGGTCGTCAAGGACCGCCATGGCCCGCTCCGCCGCCGCGATGTCGGACCGGCTGCCGACGACGATGCCCACCTGGATTGCGTGGCGCCCCGTCGTCGCCGTCGTGTTGTCGGTCACCCTGGTCCTCCTCGATCGCGTCCGGTGTCGGCCGGCTCCGCTTCTCCGGTAGGGCCGCCGCCGACGTTGGCCGGGCGCTCGATCCCGAGGCGATCGTAGACCTCGAGGATCCAGCCGCCCTTCTCCGCCTGGTAGATGACGCCGTCGAGCGGCCCGCCTGCCCGATCGACGATCTCCTCCTTGACCCGAGCATAGCCCTCGACCAGCGCCGGGTCGGCGCGCAGCGCGTCACGGAACCGGAGGTCCTTGGCGAGGTCGCCACTGCCGCGCGGATGGACATGGAAGTGGATCCGGAACTCCTGGCCGTCGTGCTCGATCGCGCCGACGTTCATCGGGCGGGTCGAGGGCCATGGGTTGGGCCCGGGTTGCGGCCCGAAACCGAGCTCGTACATCGCGGCGGTGATCGCCGGGATGTCCTCCGCGTCGGCATCCGTGCCGAGATCGACGATCCCCTTGCCCGGCAGGCCCGGCACGGACGTGCTTCCGATGTGCTCGACGTGAAGGTCCGGCCGGGCGGCCCCGATGATTGAGATCACGCGGGCCGCGACATCGAGCGCGCGCGGGTCCCATGGCCGGACCTGGGCGGCCCGACGCTCGTACGGACCGATGGGCAGGGATGGCGGCGGCACCTCGGCAGTGTAGATTCCCGCTACGCGATTCGTTGATCGCACGAGGAAATCAGCGCTCGTGCAGACGGGCGCTAGAATTCGTTGACGATGCAACTCCGCCGCGGGCTCCTCGTTCTCCCCCTGATCGCCTCCCTCGTCGCGGCGCCCGGCGCCTTCGCCGGGCAGCCGAGTCAGGGCACGGTCTCGACCGCCGCATCGACCGCGGCGAAGCCGGTCACGTTCGACCTCGCCGAGCCGAGAGACTTCGTCGCCCAGAGCAACTTCGTTCAGTGCGTCGGGGCGAGCATGCAGATGATGCTCAATATCATCGACGCCCAGGACGACCGGACGGCGCGGACGCAGCTCCGCCTCCAGAACCTGGCCCGCACCCTGTCCGGTCCCGCCCGCGCCGGGTTCCAGCGCCAGGGCGCAAGTGTTCGCGGCTGGTCCGGTGGCCTCAACCAGCTCGGCGCCGGTCCCTACCGCCTCGTGGCCACCGGCACGATCGACGAGGCGTTGCGTCTTGCAGCCAAGGCCATCGGGACGACCGGCAAGCCGGTTGGGCTGCTCGTCTGGTCCGGTCGGCACGCCTGGGTGATGAGCGGGTTCCACGCGACCGCCGACCCACGCGTGACCGACGACTACACCGTGACCCGGGCGATCATCCTCGACCCGCTCTACCCGCACGGCTCGAAGACGTGGGGGCCAAGCCCGAAGCCGCGTGAGGCACTGACGCCGTCGGTCCTCGGCAAGCAGTTCGTCCCGCGCCGGCGTGGGACGTGGGCGGGCGCACCGATCGGCAGCCCGACGACGGCAACTCTCTCTGCGTTCTCGGGCAAATACGTGCTCGTGCTGCCGTACGCGCCGACGCGCATCGCCCGCGACCGGCACATCGCGGCCTGAGGCCTCGAGGTCCCGAGGTCCCGAGGCGCTGGGCCGCCGGCCGATCATGCACCGAGTGGGTCAACCGACGGCTGGGCCAGCGTTCGGACGACGTCTGATGCGCTCGGTGCACGAAACGACGGCTGGCGGCGCGAATCACCCCCTATCGTGGGCGTACGCCCGCCGTCCGGACGTCCGTTCATGCAGCTGGTGCACCAAACGCGCCCGGCCGGTCGCGTCGCGCGGGCGAAGCCCCGACGCCACTCCCCGGCCGGCGTGACGGTGCGCTACCGTCCGGGGATGACGACCGTCCCGCTGATCCTCGACGTCGACACCGGGATCGACGATTCGCTCGCCCTCCTCTATGCCGCGGCCTCGCCCGAGGCCGAACTCGTCGCGGTGACCTGTGTCGGCGGGAATGTCGACGCCCACCAGGTCGAACGGAACACGCGGGCCGTCCTGGAACTTGCCGGCCGGACCGACGTCGAGGTCGCGCTCGGTCGCGACCGGCCGCTCGTCAAGGCCATCGAGACGACGCCCGAGACCCACGGCCCGCAGGGTCTTGGCCACGCCGAGCTGCCGCCGCCGAGCCGGCCGCTGAGCGAACGCAACGGCGTGGACGTGATCCTCGAGGAGGCGCGCAGCCGGCCGGGTGAGATCACCCTCGTCACCATGGGGCCGCTGACGAACCTGGCTCTGGCGCTCCTGCGCGAGCCGGCCCTGCCCCGCCTCCTCAAGGGCTGGACGCTCATGGGCGGCGCGTACCGCCACCCGGGCAACACCGCGCCGACCACCGAGTGGAACATCCACTGCGACCCCGACGCCGCGAAGATCGCGTTCACGGCCTGGGGCGAATCGGCGGCGGCGCATGGCCACCCACGGCCCGTCGCCCTCGGCCTCGACGTCACCGAGCAGGCGAAGATCACGCCCGACCACGTTGTCGCCCTCGCCCGGGCCGCCGGCAGCACCCCGGACGACTCGCTGGCGCTGGCCCGCGGCGAGGACCCGATGCGCGCGACTCTATCGGTCGCGAGCAACCCGATCGTCCGCTACGTGGCCGACGCGCTTCGCTTCTACATGGAGTTCCACGCCCACTACGACGGGTTCTACGGCGCGTTCATCCACGATCCGCTGGCGGTCGCGGCCGCTCTCGACCCGTCCCTGGTCCGGACGCAGGCGGTGACGGTCGACGTCGAGCTGGGCGGGACGCTGACGACGGGCGAGACTGTGGCCGACTGGCGCGGCGTCTGGGGCCGGCCGCCGAATGTCGACGTCGCGATCGAGGCCGATGCTCCCGAGTTCCTGCGCCGCCTCGTGGAACGCGTCGGGCGGCTGGCGGCAGAGCGTCCGACGTAGCACACTACCCGCGGAGGGATTGATCCGGGACGGCGCGGAGACGGCGGACCCGGACGGCATTGAGGAGGTCAGATGGCGGCCAGCTGGGTCCGTGCGCTCGTCGGGATCATCGCGTTCTTCGTCGTGGTTGTGATCGGCCTGAACATCTCCGGACCGCTCGACCTGACCCCGGACGAGAACACCGGTCTGATCGCAGCCCAGAACACGATCATCTTCCTGTTCGGGGCTGCGTTGCTCGTCGCGTTCCTGGCGTATGCGGCCACGGAGTATTTCCAGACCGGTCGCCTCGAGTCGATCACGTCGCAGTTCGACACCCGAACGATCGTCCTGATCCCGATCGCGATCGCGATCAACATCATCCTGGGCCAGACCGTCGCGGCGGCTCTCAAGGTCCCGGTTTACCTCGACTCGATCGGCACGATCCTCGTCGGCGTCCTCGCCGGGCCGCTTGCCGGCGCCCTGACCGGCGGGCTCGCGAACCTGATCTGGACCTACGTCCTGCCGGCTCCGTTCCACTCCGACTACGCGGCGCCGTTCTTCATCGTCGCGGTCGAGATCGGGCTGCTCGCCGGCGTCTTCGGCCGGCTCGGGTTCTTCCGCAGCCGTCCGAACGCGCCGACGGACCGACTCGCGATCGGAGCCCTGGTGGTCGTCGCGATCGTCGCGGTGATCGGGATCTACGGGTTCATCCCGTTCTACACGAACAGCGAGACGAATCTCCTCGATATCACGTTCTTCGGAGCCGACAGCGGCCCGATCTTCGTCATTCTCGGCTGGCTGGTTGCGCTTCTCCTCGTCGGTTCGCTCATCGGGCTCCTCGCCCTCCTGTTCGTGAAGCGCGACCTCGGCGCAGCATTCGTCTTCGTCGCCGGCCTCGCCTGCGGGATCGTGTCGGCGATCATCTCGGCACCGATCTCGGCGATCGTGTTCGGTGGGGTCACGGGATCCGGCACGGACCTCCTCGTCGCCGCGTTCCAGCAGGCCGGCGATGACCTCGGGACCGCCGTTCTGAAGCAGGGCCTTCTGTCAGATCCAATCGACAAGACGGTCACGTTCTTTGTCGTGTTCGCGATCCTCGGCGCTCTCAGCCGTCGCTTCGTCGCCCGCTTCCCGCAGGGCGAGCAGGCGGTCGGCCTCGCGGAGGGGTAGCCCATCGACCCCGCGACCACGGGTGGCAGCGCCTCGCTCTCGGCGGACGACGCCACCTTCCTCGCCGGGCTCGCGCCGGCGGCGCCCTCGCCCTATCACCGCCTGAACCCACTGACGAAGGCCGTCGCCGCGACGGTCGCGTCAATCGGGGCGTTCGTTCTCGGCGGCTACGTTGGCCCGCTTGCCCTGATCGCGTTCGCGATCCTGCCGGCCGCGATCATCGCGGGCGTCGCCGGGCGGCTCGTCCGGATCTCGCTCCTGCTGACCCTGCCGATCGCGATCTCGGTTGTCCTCGTGAGCGTCTTCACCCGGGCCGGGACGACCGTCCTGTTCACGGTCGGCCCGTTCGACGCGACCCTCGAGGGCGTGGACTTCGCCGGCCAGACACTCGTCCGGCTGTTCGCGATCTCGACGGCGATCGGCCTGTTCGGGTTGACCACCGAGCCGCGCAGCTTCGTCCTCGACCTCGAGCGGCGCGGTCTGTCGCCACGCTTCGCATTCGTCGCCCTGGCAACGCTCGAGGCCGTCCCGGCGATGGTCGAGCGGGCGAGCGTGATCGCCAGCGCCCAGCGGGCGCGCGGGCTCGACACGGAGGGCAGTATCCGGGCCAGGCTGCGCGGCCTCCTGCCGCTCGTCGGGCCGGTGATCCTGTCATCGCTGACAGAGGTCGAGGAGCGCAGCCTGGCCCTCGAGGTCCGGGCGTTCGGGAAGCCCGGACGACGCCAGCTCCTGTGGCGGATCCCCGACAGCGCCGGGCAGCTCGCGGTTCGGGCGGTGCTCCTGTTGGCTCTCGTTGGCGCGATCGTCGGCCGGCTGACCGGCACCTTCCCGACACTGCCCTGATGCTCGAGCTCATTGGCGTCTCGTATCGCTACGCCGGCTACGCGACCGAGGTCCTCCACGAGGTCGACCTCCGTCTCGACGACGGCGAGATCGTCGGCCTGGTCGGGCCCAACGAGGCGGGCAAGTCGACGCTCTGCCTGGTCGCGTCGGGGCTGGCCCCGGCGTCGGTCGGGGGCAGCCTGAAGGGCAGGTTGACGCTGGACGGCACGCCGGCGGCCGGGCTCGCGACCCATCAGCTCGCGGAGCGCGTCGTCGTCGGCTTCCAGAACCCGAACACCCAACGATCGGGCATTGCGGCGACGGTCTTCGAGGAGATCGCGCTCGGGCCGATGAACCTCGGGTTGCCCGTCGCGGAGACGGTCGAGCGGACGCGCGAGGCGATCGGCCGCCTCCGGCTCGAGCACCTGATCGAGCGTGACCCGCAGCGGCTGTCGGGCGGCCAGGCCCAGCTCGTCGGGATCGCCTCGCTGCTGGCAATGCGGCCGCGCCACGTAATCCTCGACGAGCCGACCGCCCAGCTCGACCCGGCCGGGACGCGGCTCGTGGGCGAGGCGCTCCGTGCGCTCGCGGAGACCGGGACATCGCTCCTGATCGCGGAGCACAAGACCGATCTGCTCGATGCGGTCTGCAGCCGGATCGTGGCGATCGACGCGGGCAGGATCGTCCGCGACGGGCCGACCGCGATCGTGTTCGACGATTCCAGCCTCGCCGAGATCGGGGTCGAGCCGCCCGCCCGGGCCCGGCTCAGCCACGCGTTCGCGGAACGCGGGCTCGATCCATCTGCGATCGAGCTGGCCTTGGCGGACGGGTCATGACGGCCGGAACGGACGCCGTCGTGCGCGTCGAGGGCCTCGTTCACGTGTACGCGGGCGCGACCCGGGCGCTCGACGGCGTCGATCTCGCGATCGGGCGGGGCGAGCGGGTCGCGATCATCGGCCAGAACGGCTCGGGCAAGTCCACCCTCGTCCGGCACTTCAACGGCCTGCTCCGCCCGACCGAGGGACGGGTCCTCGTCGATGGACAGGACGTGGCCGGGAGGCGGGTTGCCCACCTCGCGGCCACGGTCGGCCTCGCGTTCCAGGACCCGGACCGCCAGATCTTCGCCGCCCGGGTGCGCAGCGAGGTCGCGTTCGGGCCGCGCAACCTTGGCCGGACGGGCGCCGAGCTGGATCAAGCGGTCGACGCGGCGCTCGCAGCGACCGGCCTCGACAAGGACGCCCAGACCAACCCGTACGACCTGGGCTACTCACGGCGGAAGCTGCTCGCTTTGGCCTCGATCCTGGCCATGGCGACACCGGTTGTCGTGCTCGACGAGCCGACGACCGGCCAGGACGCGCGCGGCGTCGTGCGAATCCACCAGATCGTGGCCGACCTCTCGGCGGCCGGCCGGACCGTGATCGCGATCAGCCACGACATGCGGTTCGTCGCCGAGACATTCGAGCGTGTCGTCGTCATGCGCGACGGGCAGGTCGTCCTGGACGGATCGCCGGCCGACGTGTTCGCGGAGGCCGCCTGGCCGACGC